>CALMKR010000220.1 GCA_937867625.1 uncultured bacterium
CGATTATTAAAAACTTCACCGACAACGTCGCAATGAGTCGCCTGCTTGAAGGCGACGTCGGGAGTGGTAAGACCGCGGTGGCTGCCACCACGGCGTATGCCGTTGCAACGAGCCGCCCACCAGAAGGCCGCGGTAAAGCCGGAACTGGATTGGCTCAAGTTGATTTCGGAGCACTCCAGGTGGCCTACATGGCCCCTACAGAAATTTTGGCCAAACAGCATTTCGAATCCTTTATTGAATACTTCAAGCACCTCCCGATTAGCATCGGCCTTATCACCGGCAGTGGCTGCCAAAAGTTCCCGAGTAAAAGTAATCCGAATAAACCAACCCCCATTAGTAAGCCGCAGCTCCTCAAGTGGGTCAAAAATGGCGAGATACCAATTCTCATCGGTACGCATGCACTCATATATAAGAGTGTCGAGTTCAAGCATCTCGCGTATGTCATCATCGACGAGCAACACCGCTTTGGCACCAATCAGCGCAAGGCTCTCGCGAAGAAAGACGCTCGTATGCCACATCTCCTCTCGATGACAGCAACCCCAATTCCCCGTACGCTTGCGCTCACTATCTACGGCGACCTTGATATCACCCTTCTTGATCAGATGCCGAAGGGTCGCAAGCCCATCATCACAAAAATCATCGGACCTGGTCAGGCGGCGAGTATGTACGAACATGTCCGGAGTGAACTCGAGACCGGTCGCCAGGCGTATGTCATCTGTCCCCGTATCGACGAACCAGACCCAGACAAGCAGACTGCTCTTATCCTCAAATCCGTCACAGCTGAAGCCGAGCGCCTCCTAAAGACCGAGTTCAAAGGCTGGCGCCTTGGCGTCCTCCACGGCAAAATGACCCCAGCCGAAAAAGACAAAGTGATGGCCCGCTTTGCCGCTCACGACATTGATATCCTCGTCGCCACCTCGGTGGTCGAAGTGGGGGTGAATGTGCCAAACGCCACGAACATCATTATCGAAGGGGCTGAACGATTTGGTCTCTCACAACTGCACCAGCTGAGAGGCCGCGTCGTGCGCGGCACCCACCAGCCATACTGTTTTGCGGTGACTGATAGCAAAAGTGAAAAGACGAAAGAACGCCTCAAAGCGCTCGTAACTGCGAAAAACGGTTTTGAACTCGCTGAACACGACCTCACCTTCCGTGGGAGTGGTGAGCTTTATGGTGCGAAGCAGTCTGGTCTCTCGGATCTCGGTATGGAGGCGATTAAGAACCTCAAACTTGTCGAGGCAGCCCGTAACGAAGCCCGCGACCTCGTTGCTCACCTACCGTTTAATCACACAACCCCTGACCTTGCCCGCCACCACCCTCTGATTGCTGAACGTGTTTCAAAAATTGGCGAGAGTTTACATATGGAATGAGCTCACGAGGCCGCAGGCCGACTATGGCGAATTTTATG
>CALMKR010000221.1 GCA_937867625.1 uncultured bacterium
CCTGAGCTACCAGTGCCATATTCCACAAACTCGTTAAACAACTTGTTGAGTTTCTTAAGTTCTTTTTCGAGCGGCTTAATGTCTGTCTCTGGTATGACAATTCCTTTAATCGCTTTGACTAAATCAGTCCGAGTTTTCTTCTGCTCTTGCTCAATAGGTGATAGATCGGGCTTGTCTACATTCACGACTGCTTCGGGGACATTAACGATTGGCGCTTCTGCAACAAGCTTCTGGGCTTTGATACTAGCGTCAACCGCTTTGATCGCACTCTCTAGCTTTTCGAGCTTGTCTGAGTTATCTACCTGCTCGGGTATCTTTATGTCATTGTGCGACTTAGGTATTTTTTCTGTTTCTTGAAGTACAGACCGTAGGAGCGCAGTAATTTCAGAGAGATCTGCTGGCTCTTGGTCCGAGACTGTCTGTTCGAGCATGTTGACTGCTTCGACAACCTTATAAGCGTCTGGTGTGCCAACTTCTAAAAGCTGATTGACCACTTCGGTCTTGCTTACGTGGTTGTCGAGATAGTCAACTAACATCTGCATAGAACGAACCTGAACCTGTTGCGACTGAGTGATAGCGTCAACTAACTGAGCTTGCTTAATATCACGCTCATTTCGGGCGCTCTGATCTTTGTTGTAATCTCGTATGTTTTGTAGTGATTCGTCCATATATAAAGTTCTTGGTTGCCGGTATGTGTGCCTCTACATTCTGGAGATCATGCTCAATGTATTGGTGGCGTATACCGGCAGGAGTTAGCTAACTATTTCTTTTTAGATGTTTCTTTCTTTTCAGCCTCAAGCTCAAGTCCATCAGCCTCAAGCTCAAGTCCAGTTGGGCGAGTAACGCCCTCGCCAGACTCTTTGCTCACTCGGCCCATGCGTTCGTCAACCGCGCGCTGAAGCTCTTTTTTGTCTTCCTTTTCGCGTTGGTGCTTAGCATAGTTAAGGCGAGCTGCTTCTTGAATTTCTACGATCTGTTCTTTAGTTAATCCCATTGATTACTCCTTGTTAGTTACTAGGCTGTCTTGTGTCGAGCTAGTGCTTTGACCCAGTTAGTATCTACGAATGCGTCATATCGGTGACGGTATTCAAGTAGATCACCAGACAGTCCAGGAGGGTTGTTGTGTAGTGTGTAGTCAATTAGCTTTTCAGGCGCACATACTGCGTCTGGGTGACCAATGATTACGTCAGTGTCTGCTGGCATACGAGTAGAAGGTACGATTACGATTTTTACACCGTCAATCATTCCAGCTACACCGCTCTTACGATCTTTAAGACCTAAGTCAGATGCGTCAAGTGTGCCGCTCTGTTTGAATGCGTTGTAGAATGCTGGGGTAACAGCAGCAACTCGGCCTTCTTCTGGAGCTTCACCGTTTGTAAGTGCAGCAGTTAAGTTAGTGAAGTTTGTGTACGCGTTAGCAGAAGTAGTAGCACCAGTGATAGTGTTAGCTGCGATTGCTCCAGTAGCAATAGCGGTTCCGATTGTAGCGAAGATGTAAGTATCAATTTCCATTGTTCTTCGGTTTAGTTCGTTAGGCTAAACCCGTCCTTGCGGACTGCTAACTGTTACCAGTTAGATGAGACTATATCATTATCCTCTTTACGAGGAAGCACCCATTTCGAGCTACTTAGCTCTACGTCCTTACGGACTAGTCGTTGAACCTCTTATAATACATACTCCCAATGATAACCGTATGCGATTGGCTTCTCGCCTACACAGCACTTGCGAATCTTTCGAGCTAAAGCAGTTTGTTGTTTAGAGTGACCGTATTTGGTCTCGTTTAGCCACATTGCAGCATGTTTACTGCTCGCATGGACTTGTCTTGTCTCTAAACACTTAATTGGCTTTCGTTTGCCGGTATGTCCTAAGACTTCGTGTCTGTGCCATTGATTCTCTTGAGGTGTTACCCATTCAAGGTTATCTACACTGTTGTCTGTCTTAATACCGTTTATGTGATTCACTTGTGGTTTATCATCAGGGTTTGGAATGAACGCTAAGGCTACTAATCTGTGTACGGTACTGGTTTTCTTGATGTTGTCTTTACATAGATCAACAGTAAGATAGCCATTTCGTTTAGGATTTTGCTTTAGTGTTTTCCCCTTCTTTACAACACTTTTATTGTGTCGTATTGCTGAGTTCACTGTTCTGTTAATGCTTCTTACTCTTCCGTGCGACGATATTTCGTATTGCCTCTGGTAGTTGAGTATTGGTTTCCAGATTTCCATTCGAGCCTCCTTGGGTAGTGTCTCTATGTATGTATTATAATTTGGCTGCTGATTGCCCCTGAGGGGTGTCCCAGCAATTAAAGTGCTTTTCTAAAGCGTATTACTACGCTTGTCCCCAAAATAAACTAGGGACTAGTACATTTTTAGTAGCTTGTGCAAGATATTTACCAGCTTGCTTAATCATCATTTTGTCAGCAGAACTCTTTTTGTCGATAGTTTTAGTCCAAGCTCGGTCTCGGCTTAGCGCCCATTCCTGCTCAGTATCTTCAACTTCTGTAGGAGTACCGTAACGTGCCATACCTGATGCTGGGTTATAAGCACCAATAGTAGGGTCAACTAGAGTTGTTACGATGACTGAGTTTACACCAGTCCACTGATAGTTTTGGTTTGTGAAAACTTGTGATTTTCGTTTAGCTACGAGTAAGTCTGAAGTAGCTTTCTCGTATTTCTTAGCAAAGTTAACTGCCATGATGTTAATCCATTTCTGAGACTAGTAGCGGTATGCTTCTTCCTCAAACGCTGATAAGCCTTCGTCTTTCTTGGCTTCTCTAGGCGCACGAGTCGGTACAGATTGAGTACGCGCTTTTGTTTTTGCTTTCGCTGTAGAACTCTGACGCGCACCAACACCTGTAAGCTTCCGTATTTCGTCTGCTTTCTTCTGTAAGTGTTGATATAGGTCGCCACGAACTTCGAGAGGGTTGCCGTACTCATCAGTCGATACATTTGAATTAACAAACTCATCTATGGCGTTTCCTAAAACCTCTTTGACTTCAGGAGAGCCAGTTCTGAATAGATCAATAGAGCCAATAGCTTTATCCATCTGTACTTCTAACTTCTCTGTGTTCATAACTACACGCTCACGTTGCATCATGTGTTGCTGGACTTCTGCCTCTCTGTATTTGAGTTCGGCATCATCGTCTTGAGCTTCCTTGAGGTACTGCTCAATGCGTACATCTTCTTGGGCTTGCTTCACTTGCTGCTCACGTTGCCGTGCTTCACGATCTGCGATACGTTTTCGGGCGTATTCGTCATTACGTGCTTTGACATCAGCTTCCGATTCACTGCCCTGAACATCATCTGCTTCGGCTGGATCGTCTTCTTCCTCTGTCTCACTTGCGTCGTCGCTAGTGTCTACATCTTCCTCAGATTCTTCCTCGTCATCGTCATCCTCATCGGTGGCCGCCGAATCATCTGCTTCAAACGCGGACTCTACTTCCTCACCACCTGATTCGAGACCGTCATCGTCAAACGCGGATTCGAGGTCGTCATCGAGTAGAGCTTCCTCATTAGTTGATGTGTCGTCTGATACCGTAGTATCGACTTGATCTGTAGCTTGTACAGTCATACTCACTCCTTTTTATAATTCACGCATTTATTTTCACAGCTGCGGTTGACTGGTTCGAGTTGGAGGTAACTCTGTTGGATACAGTCTATTTGGGACCGTACCCGACACAATCACCTCGTTTTCCACGCCTCATGGTATTGATGGCCCGCGTTCTCACAGGTCATCTTGGCGCCACGATCTGTCCAGCGATGAACCTGACTAGGTAGCTTATCCATCTCTAAAATGAATCTGTTGCGAGACTCCATAGCCTGCTTGATGTCATCATACTTCTTACCTTGCTGCTCACCTCTAACCTGTTCGGCTTGCTCCTCGGCAGTCTGAGTATCTGGTTTGGTGAAGTTTGGTATATCGTCAAAGTCAGTCATTGGTCTGCTCCTTTTTTTTCGATAGAGGTTTAGCACGAAGCACAATCTTAAGTTTTGATTCAAGCTGCATAATCCAAGTACGGTGCAGTCTTACGGCAGATAGCTTAATCATCACCTCTTCTTCATTGTCATCACCGCTAACAATCGCCAGCAATAGTTCGCCAAGCTCTTCCTTAGCCTTGTTGATCTCGTCAAACACAACAGGAGCGACGCTCAGCAGCTCCGTCTTTTGTGATAACTTCTTCTCGACACGCTCTTGTTGCTTCTGCTTAACATAACTTGCAGAAGTTGAACCTGAATATAGTGCTGCATCATTACGACTACGCATTGACTAACTCCCCTGCACGCTCAACGGCTTTAAGTATTTCTTCTTGATCAAAGCCCTGAGCCTCTGCTTCAAGCATTGCGAGAGCTGTGCCCTGAGATACACCAAAGCCCTGCATTAACGCTTCTATTTCTTCTGATTTATCTTCTTGAGGCTGTTGCTCTACGGGTTGCTCCTGTGGCATCTGTTCGGTCATACCCTGCTCGGCTTGCATTTGTTCAGGTGGCAACTCTCCAGGCTGTTCAGCCATACCTTGTTCAGCCATCGCTTGCTGTTGCATCATCTGCTGGTTATTGGCTTCTTCTTCTTCTGGGGTAATATCTTGGAGTATCTTTTCGTTGTCGGTAGTGAGTGAGATGATACTGCCCATCAGTTCACCGACATTAAGTTTCTTGCCGGCCATCATCAAAGACTGTTCAAGTGTAGGATCAGTAGCTTTCAGCTCTAGTACTTTCATCAAGCCCTCAAGACGCTTTTCATCATCTTTCGCTTTATCGTTATCGGGGTCTATCTCGTAGTCAAAATTAGCTCGGACTTCATCCCATAGAATCTCAAGCTCATTCGTCTCAACGAGTTCACCGTCTTCATCAGTAGGCCATTCCATACCGCCTTTAATCAGCAACTCTCGTTCTTCGTCAGACAGTTTCATAAGGTCGCTACCCTGCATGTTGGCAAAGTCAGTATTGATCATAGACTTCGCAACGGCTGCATATGTCATATCAACATTGTCTTTAAAGTCTTCGTCATCAATAGACAGGTTGGCTTCGGCTAGTTTTACGCCGGCATGAGTTTTACTTGCCAGTGGGTCGCCTGCGCCTGCACTAATAGAGGTGTCACCCATTGGTAGAATGTTATTAAGACTTTGCTTGTACATCTGAATACGAGTAGGGAGTGACTGGTATATCTGGTTGCTAATCTCTTGTCGTTGCACAGTAGCGTTTCCGAGTTCCCAGATAGCATCTTGTTCGTATACGATTGAATCAAGGTCTGCGCCTTCTGAATCGCCACTGACTGCAACTGGAGGCCTAAAGCCCAGCTGTGTCGCAAGTACATCAACCTGCCTAGCATTATCAAGTACGTTCTGTGTACCACCAGCAAGCTTAACGATACCGACACCATAGGGGTTGATGAAGTCTTGGTAGCAATATAAGAAGTGGACGGGTACATCGCCTGTAGGGTCTGGGTTGCTCCACTCACGAACAGTCTTCTTAGTATTCTTGTAGTACATTCTAAACGGAGCATTAACGCCTCGTTGGAATGCGATACAGAACTTATAACCTTTTTGCTTTACGTCTTTACCGTCACGATCTCGGTGGTCATCATCAGGGGAGCGCTCGTCATCAGGTTCGGTAGTCAATATCTCTTTAAGTTCAGCAATAAACCACTTGTTGTATGGTTCAGGTTCATCTTCGTCGAACTCAACGCCGTTTGTTTTAGCTTCGGCCTTGGTTATATCGTACTGTTCTTTTTCTTTCTTGTAGTCTCGATCTTCGTCTTTAGCCTGTTCAATTAAAGCTTCGACTTGGCTCTTGGAGTAGTAGACATCCCAGAAGATAACGTCAGAGTCGTAGTCAGATACTTTGCCAGCTTCAAGCGTTACGTCTTGTGCTTGCGCCACGATAAAATCGGCGCCAGTATAGTTACCGCGTTCAACAAATAGTGTGATCAGTGGTACTGAACCATAGATAGCAGACTTGCGAACAGCGTCTTTCCACTTACGAATGAATGGCGCTTGGCTGTTAGCATTAGGAATAATCTTCTTTTCCCAGCGGATGTTAGCAAGTTCGGTCAACCATGCGTCGTCACGGTCAGTAGCAGTAGCACGACCTTTTATAGATGCTTTGATGATTCTTTTAGGTAGCTTAAAGAGACTGGCAGATAGTGTACCGTCATTAGTCTCGGGGAGAGTAGGGTCTAGGTTTTCGAGCAGACCGTTATCAGCAAGTCGTTCGTACTCGTGATAATCTTCACGCCACTCATCAGACTCACTCTTTGAGCTTGTATATAGCTTGTATAGCTCTTTCTCGTCTGTGATGTAAGCCAACTGTGCCTCTGGTGGAGGGCTTTCGACGAAGTTGGCTCCTTATTACTTATATTATA
>CALMKR010000222.1 GCA_937867625.1 uncultured bacterium
TTTACCTAGTGCATACATGGTTCTGATTTGTTGAGCGGTGAGAGCGGTGGAGGAAGCCATAAACTCGTCAATTTGACCAGTCCAGTACAGTTGTCCACCGCCATCTTGAAAGCTCGTGCCGATGTTGAGTGAACCAGAGCCAGACCCGCTCCATGCGTAGTTTCTGGTTTGTAGGTATTTAGCGTCTAGATATAAAAGCGTGTCGTTGCCTGTGCGAACGTAGGTAATCATGTGGTACGTTGTACCAAGTCCTGCTGGAAGCACTGACCAGACATGATTGAGATAGACTGACGGAACGTGAACGCCAATTCCAAGCTCGTAGTTGCTACCGTTTTTGCGGTAGTTGAGCATATTCCATGTTGTAGAGCCACCAGCCACGTTGTAAAAAATCGCTTCTTCACCCGTAATTTCAGAGGTTCGTTTAACCCACGCATTTAATGTGAAGGTCGATCCAACGTCATAGGCTACCGTCAAAGATTTGCCTGAGCCTAAGTCAGCGGCATTTCCGAACTTTCCTTGCGTAAAAGCGACAGAGCCGTTATTGGTTAAATGGCGGTTATTACCTGAGGCATCGGTTGTGCTAGACAAGTGATATAACGCACCTGTAGTGCCGAATTGATTGGGTCGCAGTTCACCTTGATACCTACCTTCATACAGTTCTTTGATTTGATCGGCAGAGAGGGCAGTACCGTTAAATAGTGCCACATCATCGAGCGAACCTGTGAAGATATTGATATTCGTGCCTGAGTCGTTTTGACAAGCAATTCGGTGATAAATCGTGCCTGTCCAGCCGATAGTATTCGCCCAACCAACCGAAGAAACGTGTTTACCATCTACATATATTCGTTTAGTTGTACCGTTAAACGTACAAACTACGTGATGCCATGCACCATCGTTGTATGCCGCTGGTGTAGCTAAGTCATCAAATGCTGTACCTGTACCAGTTCTGAAATAGATTTTATTGTCAGCACTAGCAATAAAGATTAAAAACCCATAAACGTTTGCTCCACCGTCATAACGGTTTGATTGATAGAGTCCGTCTGTTACTCCAGAAGCAGAAGTTTTGAACCACAATCCTACTGAAAAAGTGGTTGGCTTTAGGTCGGCATGGTCAACAATTGAATAGCAATCATCTCCATCAAAATCAGCACATCCACCGTAAACACCCGTACCCAGTGCAGGGTCGCTAATTGCCGTTAATGTATTTGCCCCTGCGCTATCAGTAGTCAGCGCACCACTCTCAAAACGGTAGTACGCTTTTAAGTTCGTATTATCCTTGAGGACTGTTAGATTTAGCTCTTGAGCTGCCATAGTTAGTCTCTGGTGTAGTGAATGAGTACATAGCCGTTTGAG
>CALMKR010000223.1 GCA_937867625.1 uncultured bacterium
GGAGCTATAAGGCTATTCCAGCAATTTCCGTGATTCTCATTCTGAGATTTCTCCCAGATGACTCGTTGCAGATCTAGAAAAATATGCAGCTTACTATGAGATCGTCTATCTAAGACCATAAGATTTTCTAGCCTATTATCCTTAGGATCATCATTTATATGATGCACAACCTCATTGGTTTGAAGTTTTCTACCTAAGACCTGTTCGGCCAAATATCTATGTTCATGAACCTTTCCTTTTACTTGCCAAACATATTGGTTGGTATTTTTACTCTCTGCTTTTCTAGATTGCATAGAGGAATAGCAACCGATACATAGAACTTGGTGCTTTCTCCAAGCTTGGTAAGTATCTAGACAGGCTTCGCACTTTTTCTCCCAAGTACACCTACCCAGTTCATACTTAGACTTTTGCATATCATTAACTCTTTTGCTATTGCATTGAGTACATAGTCTTCTACTTAATTTTGATTCTGATCCACATACTTTGCAAGTTAACTGTTTCATAATTACTCCCAATAGGAAATAATTATATAACAAATTTACTTTAAATGTCAAGTCAACTGTGTCTACCGTTCCACCACTCGGGCAATTGTTTTCATTACGTGGATTGTACCACGGCTGCTTGAGCTGAAAGAACCTTGATAAGCATCGCTACTTTGCGTTTCTTTCGAGCAGCGTTTCGTTTTAGCTTGGCCTTTTTACGACGTTCTTCAATCTGCTTTTGAGTCAATGGCATTTCACCACTTGCTTGAAGTTTCTGACGTAAAGCTGTTTCACCAAAGCTCTTTTCGTTATTACACGGAGAGCACATGGTTTGGCTGTTTTCCAGCTTGTCAGCACCACCAAGGCCCCTTGCAAGAATATGGTCATGTGTCATCATGACTTCAACCATTTCCCCATTTTGCTCCTTTAGTGCGTACAGATTCAGATGGTACGGCGATATAGCTTCTGGGCTGATTATCGGTACATCCTCTCTTATACCACGTTCAAGAGCGAAGAAAGAGCCTTCGATGCCGCAGGTTACACACTTCAAGCCCTTGAGCTTAAAGGTTGTAAGACGGAGTCCACTTACGTGAGCTTTGCACCCCGTTCCGGTTATCTCGACGCGCTCTGCGTCTTTGCTTTCATGACCGTTGAGTAGCGGCAATACGATTTCCAGGGAAACGACCTTTCTTCGGTCGTATATCTTCGGTATCACGTTGTTTCCTTTCAGCACATGACTTCGAGCCCGCCAGTGCCGGGAGACCGAGGCGACTGACGTCCAGTGGTTTGTTGAGGAACGCTTGTTGCGTTACCAGAAGGATTTTGTCCAGAATGAGCTTGCTGCAGAGCAGTCTGGAGGTGGGAGGGGTAGCTTGGATCAATGACGTGCGTGAAAACGGTGTGGAGCTTGTCTTTGACTAGCTTTGTCTTGGCCTCGTTGAGACCGACGGAAGGGTTGATGCCGGAAGCCTTGTTGGCGTCCAGGATACCACGGAGATAGAGGCAAAAGCCTAATGGTTGTGTCATTTGACCACCTTCTTTCTTGGATAGCAGTACGAAGCCTGATATCCTCTCATGTTTTTGCTCATCTGTGTCCCGAGAGTTACGCAGTCTTGCTGGGTTGGAATGTCTTCGATAACAATCGAAGTAGGGGCGCGGTAACCATCCACTCCATAACTGCCTGTCAAAATCACAACGAGTATGAATGTTTCGAGGATCATTTCAGCACCTTCCTTGTACTTCGGAACCTACGCTTGCATGAACATTATTGGCGTTGATCGTGACGTCGACCATATCGAGGTGTCTTTCGATCAGATCAACTTGTTTTGGAGTCAGCTCTGCTGGTTCACCAAGCTCAAACAAGCCTTGTAACCAGTAGCAAAATTCTTGTGGTGACATGGGATTCCTATTAAAAAAAGCAGCTAGATTTGACTCTAGCCGCTTTTCAGGTTAGCCTATTTAAAGGCCGCCCAGGTTGGTTCAGGAACTGGTGCCGGTGCGGGCTGCAGGAGCTTCTGCCGGTGGGGTCCAGTCTTCGGGGATCTTGTCGATGTCCGGGAAACGTGCTTTTGCCGAGGCGGGGGTAGGAATGCCGGCCAGCTTGCGTGCAGGGAAAATGTTGTTGGTCGCCCTGAAGTAGGTGACGGTGCGTTCTGCGTAGGCAGCATCGGCTTCCAGCTTGGCCAGAGCCTTCTTGGTAGCGGCAATGTCGACCTGGATGTTGGACATCAGGCTGTTGACGCCTTGCAGGATGTTGACTGAGTCAGAAACCAGGCCTTCCAGCGTTTCTTTCATCAGCGCAGCTTGCGCGGTGTCAACCAGGCTACCCAGAGCAGGCAACACGCCACCAGCAGCTACCAGAGCAGCAGCAGATGAAGGCTGAGCTGCCAAGATCATGTTTTCGAGAGATTGGGACATTTAGAAAAGGCTCCTTTGGGAGTTAACGAAAAACTTGGGCGGAATTACCCAAGGTTACAACGCAGCCAGCTACGATATTTGCTGGCTGCGTCATCTTGGAAGCTAACGTTTTAAGACGGTAGCTGAATTGAACCACTTTACTGAGCCAGGCATCCCAATGAGTCCGTGGAGACAATATGCACG
>CALMKR010000224.1 GCA_937867625.1 uncultured bacterium
ATACTCAAAGAATTATTAAGCCGACTGGTCATAATCGCTTCAATGCCCCCGCGCATGTTCTGAATGGTCTTGAGGATAGACCGCGCCTGGTTCACCACCTGGTTGTTCGCGATGATAATATCTTCCATATCATCAATATCATCTGCAAAGAGTTGCATGTAGTTTCCTTTTGGCACTTGTTGGAGCCAGGCATTGGTCGGCACCAAGGCATCCACCATACTATTGAGGCGTGATTCGTACTGGACGAGGCGTTCTATCCCCTTCATACCGATCTTCGTGAGGCGTACGCGCTCTTTTTGCACCGCTTTACGGAGTTTAATGAGTTCACTATCGTACGAGTGTGTAAGTGCTTCCACCATCAAAATGAAGAACTTGGCCTTCTGGGTGGTCACTACCGCCTCTTTACCAGTAAAAAATCGCTCCAAGAACGGCACCGGGCGCAGTGCCACCGTGAGTACAAACGATTCCCCCATGATGATGAGGAGTGGCGCAGTTTCACTATCTTCTTTGATCTCGCGATAGGGGTAGCGGGTGAAGAAATACGTGCCGCCATCAGATTTTTCAAGACGTGGGACCTCAAAAAAGTCCTCCGCGTCTTCCATAATATCCTCATCAAGACCAAAATCAGCCTGTAATTTCTTGATTTCTTCAGGCGTAGGCGATTCGGCATGTACCCATACCCCCGTCCGCACGGCATCGAGCTTCTTTAGTTCAGTGTCTTTAATCGTGCGAAAATAGTACGTAATCATTGCCCTCTACCTTACGCCCCTCTCACGTTTTTTACAACCTCATTATCCCAAAAAGGCCAACGCGAGGATAGACAGCAATACTGCCAAAGCCTTTTTCCAATTAATATGCTCTTGGTAGATTAAAACCGCTAAAACAATTGGAATAATTATGTAGAGTGAATGGATGGTCTGCACGATACCCAAATCCCCTCCATGTCCGTACGCATAAAAGATAAGCAATGTGGAGGTGCTTATAAATAGTGAACGAAAAATTGCCTGAGAAATTAACGCTTTGTTTGAGTGAGCGACCAAATGACGCCAGGTGGCAGAGCGAAGCTTAAACAGGATAATTATCAATGTTCCTATCACAATACCAAAAACGGTGTACCACAACGCTACCCAGTGACTCATCCCCGCATCAATAGCGTATTTGTTCATAGCAGCAGCTAAAGCTGATGCCAAAGAGACCAATCCCA
>CALMKR010000225.1 GCA_937867625.1 uncultured bacterium
GCACTTTGAAACACTCGAAAATGTCAGTTATGTTGCTCCGCATAAGGATATGGAAGAACTTATTAATAAACTTGGAAGTATAATCTAGTAGTATGGAAATCGAAATTGAAGCCCTGCACCTTTTATCACTCGCGTTTGTCGCAATTGTTATCGTCTTAGCTGACCACGACGGGTACCTGTATATGCGCGGGAAGAAGGCGGTATTGAACGCTGTGAAGGTCAAGCGGCTCCACCAGCTCGCCTGGGTCGGGCTCGGAGCGATGATTGTGACCGGTATGCTCCTGATTGCGGAGGAACCAGATGTACTCGAAGAAGGTGCCTTCGGGGTCAAGATGCTTATGGTGCTGGCACTACTCGTGAACGGCTTTGTCATCGGTCGACTATCTGCTCTGTCTACCACCACACCATTTGCGAACCTCAGTTTCGGACAAAAGCTCTCTCTACTCGGCTCGGGAGCTGTGTCGGTATCGTGCTGGATTGGAGCGTCACTGATCGGATTTAACTTTTTGTAATATTTAGTGTAGGCTTGGCTTCGCATGAATAAACTATTATCCGCAAAGGACCGATTTGTAGACTGGGTGAATACACCGGTACACTATCGACCGTACCAGCTTGGATACTATAAGCTGCCTGTTCTGGCATTGTTACTCGACATAGTACTCACAATAGTGACTATACTCTTGTACTTAGAAACAGAGGTGGATGTGGAGTCGTACGACGTCGGACTAGAGATTCTTTCACTCAGTTTCATACCGTGGTTATACTTCTATGCAGGTATAGAAGAATTTATCTTTCGCATCTTGCCACTCACGTGGGCGATGCGTGAGCTCAGTAGGACGAACATCGTCATTGCGGCTTTGGTATCTGCTGTTGCCTTTGGATTTGTGCATGGTGGGCTCGCGAATATTCCCCTGCAGGGGCTAGGTGGATTTGTGTATGCAATTATATTTATCAAATACGCACATGGTGAGCGGTATATGGAGGCAGGATTCGTTGTAATAACTATCCATGTCATGTTTAATGTACTTATTGCTCTTTTGTCTTTAAGTGAAGGTGTTACAACCTTTTAGTCTATACACAGGTCTACAAACATAATCTTGGTGGTGTTTTATACTTAATGTATGAAAAAGCCGACACCAGCTGAAAAGCGACAGCTCAAGGAGCTCGCCAGTCGTGTGAAGCAACTACAAAAAGACCTCGTGACCGCCAAGCAAGTGGAGGGAATTGATGACTACCTCGGCGTACGAGTGAGTGGAACGAAGTTCCGTTTCTCACGGACAAGTGTCGAAGATGGACCAGACAAAGCAGTGGGGGAATTCAGATTCATTCTCGAACTCACCGCGAAACAAGTGCCACTCTATGTACCACTCTCGATTGCCTCTGGGAAGACGGTAGCAGGCTTTATGTACCAGATAGAAGGCACGGGTGAGAGTACTGTAGCGAGTGCGAGCATCGAGCTACGCACCCGTGGACTGACGCAGATCAGTGTCGGAACACTGCGGTACCTCGTCATACCAAAAGGGAAGATGGCTGAGCTTGAGCTTGTCGTGACGGTACGTGGCAAGGTAGGGAAAAACTACCGTATTGTAGTCAATCGCTTGAACTACAAGCTAGCTACCGCTGACCCGCGCTATCAGCAGTACCTTAAGCCCCTTGTGAGTAAGAGTATGCGGTTTGTGTAGCTACTTCTATGCTTTGACCGAAATAAACTCATTCAACATTGCGAGATATTGTTCTACCAGTTTCGGTTGAATTTTGCCATGATGGAAAGGTTTGATAGCTCCTTTGTTCTCAATAATAGTATCTACTTGGTCATAGAAGAAACCATCTGGTGTAGCTATAAATAAGGCAGCGTGTCGCCATGATTTTTCTATCTCCTTGGCAATAGCATGCACCTTACCATTGGTACGTTTGGCCATATACTTGATTTCAACTAATGTCACATTGTGCGTATCTTCGTTTACAATTGCGTAGTCTGGGGCCTTGCGGACAATTTCAATCATCGCGCGAGCGTCTTCGCTCTTTGGTGCCTTAGCGAGTTGGTGGACGACTTTTTCATAACCAAATTCGAGAACTGTGTAGCCTTTTGTATTATGAATCATCTGCTCAAAGATAATTTCGGCGATTTTACCCTTGATGAGTTCGTGGGTGAATTTGATGTTGTTCATATGTACAGTATAGCAAGGTAGCCGAGAAGTATTTGTTGTGCGAGAAGGAGGGGAATCGCTACTTGAAAATACCATTTGCGGATCTTGTGACGAAAGGTAAACATACCAAGGAGTATACCGACACTGCCGAAAACGATGGCTGCAGAAAAGAGTACACCTTCAGGGAGGCGTGGAGCATCGGAATTGAGGGTGCTCTGACGCTTGTCATAACCCATGAGGATTAAACTGAGTAGATTGATACCAAATAGAAAGATAGCGATGATCAGGGTGGTAGGCATGCTGCGATTGTAGCATGGTATTATATTGCAATGAAAAAGACATCAACTCAGACGGAGTTAGTTATCTTTAGGGGTACCAAGGGGCAAGTGAAGCTCCGGGGTGATTTTCGTAATGATACGTTGTGGGCGACTCAGGCACAGATAGCTGAACTTTTTGGTACTGAACGCTCAGTCATTACAAAGCATATTAATAACATTCTAAAATCTGGCGAAGTGGACGAAAAAAGCAATGTGCAAAAAATGCACATTGCAAATTCTGACAAACCAGTATTTGTTTACTCATTGGATATCATGCTTTCTGCGGGATATCGAACAAATTCCGCAGTTGCGATACAGTTTCGAAAGTGGGCCACAAACATCTTGCGACAACACATGATTGACGGTTTCACTATCAATAGAGCTCGTATAGCGACCAACTACGGCGACTTTATGAAAGCGGTTGAATTGGTGCGTGCCTTAGCGCCGAAACAAAGTAATGTCGACACAGAATCAGTCTTGGAACTTGTACAACTCTTCGCAGACACGTGGTTCTCCCTTGATGCCTATGACAAAGAGACCTTGGCGCCAGGCAAAATCACCAAAAAGAAAGTGAGGCTGACGGCTGACGAATTCCTACAGTGCGTACAGGTGCTCAAGGGTGAATTAGTTCGCAAAGGTGAAGCATCAGAGAATTTTGCACAAGAACGTAATCGTGAAGCGATTGAAGGTATCATCGGTAATGTCATGCAAAGTTTTGGAGGGAACGAGCTCTATCCAACCGTTGAAGAAAAAGCGGCTCACCTCATGTACTTCGTGATTAAAAACCATCCTTTCGTTGATGGTAACAAGCGTACTGGTGCCTATGCGCTCGTATGGTTCTTGCAAAAAATGAAAGTACTTGATACAAATCGTTTGACCCCAACCGCCCTCACCGCGCTGACACTCCTCGTTGCAGAAAGTAATCCAGCAGATAAAGAAAAAGTGGTAGCACTGGTTGTTTTACTCATTGCAGGCCCTGGTACAAACAAGCGCCGCTCTACGAAGTAATAGTGGTAAAGCCAGTAGGCTTTGGAGTCAACCTTCGGCACATGCTACACTTTCCCACATGACAGCGACAATCACTATATTTACAGACGGTGCGGCTAAAGGAAATCCCGGGCGAGGTGGCTATGGGGTGGTCATTACTGACGGCAAGACCGTAACCGAACTAGGTGGACACAAAACCCGGACCACCAACAACGAAATGGAACTCATGGCGGTCGTGAAGGCACTTGAGCATGTTAGTGGTACCAAAGCCACCGTACACATCTACACTGACTCGAAGTACGTCGTTGAAGGCGCTACCGGCTGGGTGTATGGGTGGGTACAAAACGGCTGGCAAACGAAGGCAAAGACCGATGTTGCGAACAAAGAATTGTGGCAGGCACTCCTTCCACTGCTGAAGACTACTACTATTGAGTGGCACAAGGTCCCCGGGCACGTCGGGATTGTCGGCAATGAACGAGTAGACGACATCGCCTCAACCATGGCCGAGAAGGGTACGTATACGCTCTATACCGGGCCACAGCGTGCCTATGGGCATGATCTGTCTGATACCAGCTATGACGACACGAAAAAGCAAGACCGCAGTGATGCCCGCAAGCGCCAAGCATTGAAAGCATACTCGCATATCAGCCGAGTTGATGGGGTAGTGAAGATACATACCACCTGGGCTGAGTGTGAGGCGCGGGTCAAAGGGGTTAAAGGAGCACGCTTTCAGAAGACTCTCAGTCGCGAGGATGAGCACACAGTACGAGCCAAGTACGAAGCAGGGGAGTAACTCATAGGTATAAAAAGACCGGAGCGCGCAAAACGCTCCGGCCGGTCTCTTGAGACGAAGGGCACTTTTCGTGTGCTTACTTTGTCAGTTCTTCGTATTGCGGGTCGAGACCCTTAATGGCACGGAGACGGTCGAAACCGTCGACAAGACCATCGTAGCTTGTCCCGACCGATGTTTCTTCCCAGACCAAGCGCGGGTACGACCGCGTCGTGGTCTGTTGTTCGCCGTCGTCATCGATGTAGACGATCGTGATGGAGAAGGTGGTGACAGGCTCGCCAGCCTGACGGAGCGTTGGAGTCGGGACGAACTTGGGATACGTCACGACGTAGCTATTGCCCGAAGCTGTGAGGGGAGTGGTTGTCGCCCATTCCATTTCCTGCCAAGTCCACTTCGTGCCGTAGTTCGGACTTTGACCGATTACCTGCCTTTCAAGGGCTGTACATGGGTACGACTGGTTGTTTGCGCCAAAACAAGTCTTCGGAACTGGAACATATCCGTAGATAGGTTCGTAATCAACCACAACGCGCTCGCTGTCTACATTCTGCACAGCAATAGGTGGCGTCCAATTCTCATCCTTGGTTGTATACTCGTTGTCGCGCAGAGCAAAGTCTTCACGCGGCAAGGAGTACGCCCAGTGTGCCGAAGTGACCGTCACTGTGGTTGAAGACAGTGTCGAGTAGATATTGTAGAGATAGATCGCAAGCAGAAGCAACAGCATGATGAGACCGCCACCACCCCAGACAAGCATAAGCTTGAGTCGCTTCTCCCGACGGATTTCGAAGGTAACTTCATCTACAAAAGAGTCACTGCTTGTTCTGTCTGCAGGTTTCTTCGATTCAGTCACCTCTGTCACTGGCAGAGGTGACTCTGATGCGATAGGTTCGGGCAAGCGAGGTGGTTCAGGTTCCCGCAGTACCACCGGTGCAACCTTGTCGGATGACGGGGAGATCGGGCTGCTTGCAATGGGGAAGTGAGCAACGCCCGGTGAATTGGGTGGCGTAACGGTATGAAGTTTGCCGCCACGCGGTTTTTTGGTACGGGCCATGACGGTCCTCCATGAATGTACATCAACCAATACTATACAATAGTTTTTGGAAATTACAATGATATCGCCTGCTAAAGTTAGTCAGTTTTAAAATTGGTGCATAGCGAGACGAAAGAGGAGAATGTCAATGGTATAAAAGGCCATTTTTGGGTGCAAACTCGCTCGAATTGGTGGGTCTGTCAAGTTGTGCGGGGAACGTCTGGTGGTAGTATACGGTTATGGAAAAACTCCTTACCAGCCTCAAAATGAGTCAAGAAGCGGCCCAAAAGCAGCTACATACACTCAAACGTGAAGAAGAGCGTCTCGGCGTACGTTTGCTCGCTGTAGAGCGGTTTTACCGCCAAGCAGAGGCCACTCTGGAGACAATTGTTGGTGAGGACGAAGAATCGGACGAAGCAACAGATATCCTCGCTAATATCGAAGCTGTACGCTACGATCTTTCAACCTTCCTCCGCCAGCTCAGTGACCGCCGCGCTCATATCGAGCAAGGACTTAAAACTGCCATTGACGTCGTAGCTAGTCCAGCTTTTGTTGGCTATATTGAAGAAGACGCCCGACTCACCGCCCGTGATGCCGCAACGGCCCGTGAAGGCTACGATGATTTGATTGCGAACCTGCACGAAATAACTCATCAGCGGGATAACGATCAGTAGCTATATAGAGAGCATCGAACGTACTTGAAAAGCAATAAAATTCGTGGTATAGTCACGCCACATGAAAAACTTTCAACCAGGTGGTTTGCGTAATCGCCGTGATGATATAGGGGGTCGTCCACGAGGCGATATCAATAACTATGCGCCAAAGGAGCGTCGTGACGGTGGCAAGCCAGCTTTTGGTAAGTCATTTGGAGACAAGCGCAGTGGTGGTTTTAATCCAAAAGACCGTGCGCCGCGTGAGAATAAGTCATACCCAGCCGTCTGTTCGGACTGTGGGAAGGCCTGTGACGTACCGTTCCGCCCAGATGGCGTGAAGCCAGTACTCTGTCGAGATTGTTACTCAAAGAAAGCTCCAGCGACCAATATGAGCAATGGTCGTGACCGCTTCACCAGTAACGAGCAGCGAGGCCACACAGCAGCGCCGGTAGCCGCAATAGCGGAGATCAACCTCATCACCAAGCAGCTCGCAGCCCTTGAAGAGAAAGTGAATCAGATTCTTGATTTGATTAAGGCATCTGAAAAAATTGCCACAACTATTCCGGAATTGGCAGAGGAGGTGAAGCCGAAGAAAGTTGCGGCCAAGAAAGCC
>CALMKR010000226.1 GCA_937867625.1 uncultured bacterium
CCTAACAGTGGTTATTGCTTTTTTGTCAGATATTTTCGATAATAGTCAGTATTGCATGAAGGTAACTCTGCCAACGTTTCTGTCCCGTTCTTTTGTTTTTTGTGTCCTTTTGACACTGGTCTTTTGGCCAGCCCTCAGTCATGCTAGTTTTGGTATTACACCTCCGTATGTGCGCAACACCAGCCTGACACGCAATTCAACTTATGAACAGCAGATACTACTTGTCCGTGGCGATCCAAATGAAGACCTGAAGGCCGAGATAACAATTGATGCTCCCGAAATTCAAGATTGGATTGAGATTGTTGAAGGCTCAAACATACCGCTGCCGCGTGGTCAGCAGAAGGTACCGATGACGGTTCGTGTGAAAGTGCCTGCTGACGCTGATTTTGCTGATTATGCTGGTAAAATTCGTATCCGTACATTACCTGCAGATAATCAAGTTACTGAAGGTGTAGTAAGTATTTCGCTTGGTGCCCAGGTTGATATTGATCTTTCGGTGATTGATAAAGTTATCGAAGATTTCCGAGTGCGAAAAATCTCCGTTAATGATCTTAACGAAGGGAAAAAGTTTGGCTGGCTCTATTTCCCCGGAAAAATTAATTTTTCGATGCTTATCGAAAATACCGGTAACGTAGACGTAGCGCCGTCAGAGGTTGATTTCCGTATCTACGATCGAGCTGGTGCGGTCCTCCTGGAACAAACCAAAAACACTGGCCGTCTAAAAAAGATTGCCCCTTATGCAATAGAAGAAATTTCCGCCTCTCTCCCAACAAGGCTTCCGGCTGGTAGTTACATAGTTCGGTATGCCATAAAAAATGGTGATGACATTAAACAAGAAGGTGAGTTGAATCTCAGTGTCCTTCCGTATGGCACCTTGCAACTAGCCGGTTATGGCTTTATGGGGCTATCAATAGCTCATAAGCTATCAGTACTGCTACCTATTTTTGCTGTGCTTATTGCGCTTCTGTACTTTATTCACAGTCGTCGTTCGCGTCGTTTCAATTAGCGCTATGCGTCTCGTAGCAATACTTATCATACTTACTTCATTCGTTGCAATTCCGTTTGAAGCGCTTGCTGTCACAATTTCGACAGCTACTACCACAATAGATCTCAGTATCTGCGGTAATGCGCTGGTTGATGTTGGTGAACAGTGTGATGTCCCAGCTGAAATCGGACTCTATAGTACGACGATAGCTGGACGTCAATGTAATACAAGTTGTGACTATGGACCGTACTGTGGTGATGGTATTCTCCAAACAACCTACACCGAAGAATGTGACGACGCCAATAATGACGGTGGTGACTTTTGTTCCGCAACCTGCAAGATTGAACCAGCTGGTTCTGGTGGCGGTGGATCATCAGGTGGTGGCGGTGGTGGTGGTGGAACTCGTGACCTCGGCGACTCGTCAATTAGCATTGCTGGCATAGCGTATCCAAATCAGCAGGTGAACTTCTTGCTTGATACCAAATCCGTTGGATCAGTGCGAGCGAATAGTACTGGTCGGTTTGAATTTTCAACCAATGCATCGCCTGGAACTGCTACGCTCGGTGTGTGGGCAAACGATTCTACTGGCGTCCGCTCAATTACCCTCAATAGCACCTTTGACGTCACACAAGGCGCTGTAACGAACGTTAGTGGACTTTTGTTGCCGCCGACCCTTGTCCTGTCAAACACGAAGGTAAGTCCAGGAAGTACGGTTACGATTTCTGGTCAGGCCGTACCGAGTGCACAGATTGAAATTCAGGTAGGGAATAGTAGTCTGCGTACCGAACGCACGACGAGTGACTCGAGTGGACGTTATACGTTTAGTCTTAACACTGCTACGATGCGTAATGCTACGTACCCAATTAAAGTCCGCTCTATCACGGGTACACCGCCCTTGTTGACCCAAAGTGGCTATAGTAGTGTGGTACAGATGCTTCTTGGTGTAGACGGCGCACCGAGTTCACCATCTGACCTCAGTCGTGATGGTAAAGTGAACCTCACTGACTTTTCGATTCTTATCTTTTGGTGGGGGACGGCCGGAGGTGATTCAAATCCTCCCGCTGACATTAGCAGCAATGGTAAGGTTAGTCTTGAAGACTTTTCGATTCTCCTCTTCAACTGGACCGGCTAACGCATGGTTAAAATATGCGATAACTTTGTTGCAGTTCACATCAAAGTGTTCATCGTATATCTAATACGCCTCACCCTTTTTCGCTCCTGCGCCTCGTTCTCGCTCATTTTTCCTCATGCGCCTTGCGAAAAGACATTTGATTCGTTTCTAGTCTAATCAGAACTCAAAGCAGCCTAAATGAAGTGGTAGAATTAAAGTATGCAAAGCTTTACGCCAACATACCGTGGAAAAGATTATTTAGAACAGTGGGAACGGGTAAAAAGGTGGTATACAAAAGTAAAGGAAGTTGAATTAAATATTCACCAAGTTAATGGTGTCCCTATAGTTGAACAAGAAGATTATTTGTATATTTTCTTTCTCA
The DNA here is from genome assembly GCA_937867625.1 of uncultured bacterium. Taxonomy (GTDB): domain Bacteria; phylum Patescibacteriota; class Minisyncoccia; order Phycocordibacterales; family UBA918; genus OLB19. The sequence goes on from CALMKR010000226.1 coordinate 2,479, forward strand.
ATCTTTATCATCTAAAAGATTGGATTAAAGTATTTACTAATGACAAGGATATTGAGAAAATTTTTTCAAGAACTGAAGGGTCAAAGAACTTAAAAATTGTTGCAGACTTTGTAACCAACATTAAACATTTTGAAAATTCAAAAACTACAAGAATAGATTCAAACACCTATTTTGTTAGTAGAGATGCAAATGTGTTTATTGGCGGTCAAAATCATGTGGCAAATCAAGCAAATAAGTCACCCGTACATACCTGGTGGATTCAATCCAATAATGAACGCTTAAATGTCTATACACTAGCTCACGATGCATTTAATGAAGTAAAAGCTTACCTAATTGAGCAAAATTTAATAGAATAGGAACAAGCAAAATAAATTTTGTGTATAAGTTTCTCTTTTGTTTCAAGGGGCAAGCTACAATGAATAAGTACTAATGTTTGGAGGTATCTCTTTAATGATACTGCTAGCTCCCACCACAATGAGTGCTAGGACAGAACAGCCGCTGTTACAGCATTAGTATGCCTGTCGCTCGTCTATAGGGAAGTGGGGTGGAGACCACACTCTTGAACGATGACGGTCGCGAGTCACGTTACTGCATTGTCTAACTCTCGCAGTAGCGCCTGGCTAATACAACGTAGAGTCATGAGTAGAACGAATTCAAAGTTCGGACTGCTCCAAGCACTGGCCACTGTTGTCGGACTCGCCATTTTATTTTGGTCTTTGGGTCTACCAACGTTCCGCTTTGCGGAGGCCGCAAATGTCAGATTAGTAAGTGATACGCTCTCGGATTCAGCTCCGAGTGTGCCATCAAATCACACCATCAGTTTTGTAACACCAACCGGTGTTGCGCCTAGTGAGTTTATTGTTCTCGATTTCTCAAATGGACCATTTGGTCTTGGAGCAGTCGCATTCGATGACATTGACATCACTGATGACGGTACTGATTTGAGTGTTACGGCAGGATGTACGGGTGGTGACATTGGTTTTTCAACCAGTACAAACACTATCTCGCTTGAATTTTGTGGTATCACAGAATTACCTGCCAACGGTACTACAACTATCCAGATCGGAACCAATGCCACCTTTGGTGCTACTGGTAACGCTCAACTCACTAACCCAGCTGTCGGTTCATACGAAATCGTCATCACTGCGGGGAGTGTCGATAGTGGTGCTACTCGAGTAGCTATCATTTCACCAGTCGTTGTTACTGCTGCAGTTGATACCAGCTTTACGTTTACCGTAGCTGGAGTTGCAACTGGAACAGTTAACCAAGAAGCAATCACTGGCTCAACTACTGCCACCTCAATTCCATTTGGAGTTTTGACACAGGGTTCTGCCACGACATCAGCTCAGCAATTGTCAGTGTCAACAAATGCGAGTTACGGCTTTGCTGTAACTGTTCAGGTGTCACAGCAATTGCTCTCTTCAACGGGTGCTGATATCGATGGATTTATTGATGGTGCGTACACAAACACTCCGGTGACTTGGGTACCACCTACAGCGTCAATTAGTGATGAGGATACGTGGGGTCACTGGGGTCTTACCACAGAAGACGAAACGCTCACCGCTGGATTGACCGATCCATTTGATGCCGGAGGAACCGGGCAGCTCTTCGTATCTGCCTCAACCACACCGGTTGAAGTGTTTCGACATAATGGACCATCCGACGGAACCACAGCCAGTATTGGCCGTACCCGTGTTGGTTACAAAGTTGAAATTTCTCCGTTGCAAGAAGCCGGAGACGACTATACCGCTACGCTGACATACGTAGCAACCCCAGTGTTCTAAAGAATATTGGTCCAAGCTTGGAGTAATACAACAAAAATTTCCCCCACCACGGGGAATTTTTCTTTGTGTAAAAAGCCGTTTTTATGAGATGTCATTCTGTATACTATGAGT
>CALMKR010000227.1 GCA_937867625.1 uncultured bacterium
AATTGGTCGAGTTTCTTTGATGCCTCGCTCTGCTCGTTCTGGCCAGCTTCTTGAACAGCTTTCTTCTTTATCGATGCGAGCCTATCTTGAAAATGTTTCCAGGCGGCTTTGATGCGTTGTTCGGAGGGCGTCATAATCGCTACTTATGATACTCCTTGCCCTTCAATATCGTAAGCGCGCGATAAAGTTGTTCGAGTAAAACGATGCGTGCGAGTGCGTGCGGCATGGTCATCGGTGAAAGTGAGAGTGAGATATCCGCGCGTTGTTTGACGCGTTCGGCGAGGCCCCAGGATCCGCCAATCAAGAAGGTGATTGGGCGGGCGCCAGACTCTGACCATTTTTCGATCGCTTTAGAAAACATAGTGCTATCAAGGGTCTTGGCGTGCTCGTCCAAACAAACCACGAAACTGTTGTTGGGGATAAGTTTCAAAAGCTCGGTCGCTTCGTTTTCTTTCGTGCGGGTCAGATCGGGTTTAGCCGACCCCGAATGGCCCTCTTTGCCTTCAAAGAGCGTAGGTGTTGAAAAGGCTTGCAAACGCTTGTGATATTGCGCCTCGGCAGCCTCTTGCCAGGGCTCCTGGAGGGTACCAATGGCACGTATTTGGAAGGAGGGTTTCATAATAGGAGTTTTGCCGATTTACCCTCTCTTGACAATGTCTCCTGAACTCTGTAAATTACCGCCACATTCAATTGACCACGTCCCACGAATTCAGCCCCGGCTGATTGGCGAAAGGGACCTCTGGAGAACCACAGTCACGAACGCCAAACGGCGCTCAAACTCTCTCGGCCAAACAAGGCCACGGATAGCCAAGACCACGGATCTCTATGAGACCGAGCTTGGCACCCCGCCAAGCTCTTTTTTATCCCCTCAAGGTTCGCGGTACGACGACCAGAGAAAGTAGCCTGAACTTCAGACTCCTTTCCTTGGCCGCCAGAAGCAATTCTCGACCAAGTGCAATTTTGACAACAGAATATTGAAAAATGCATACAGAATCATTTTTTCTCCAGAAAAATTGATATCTAGTTAGTATTGTACGTAGAACATTCAACTGTTTTATGTGCAAGGCATAACATTGCACTTGTAATTTATATCGCAACGAGTAAAATTTGATCGTTTAATCTGAAAGATAATTGTGCACCTCTGGACGTATCTCAAGCCTCACGGCAAGAGAGATTGTGTACCGAGTCTTCAACTCGGATAACCGGATGGACGAAGCACGTAAGGGCATACGGTGGATGACTTGGCAGAGAAGAGCTGATGAAAGACGTGGTAGCCTGCGAAAAGCTTCGGGGAGGTGGCAAACAACCTGTGATCCGGAAATGTCTGAATGGGGAAACCCGATTGCGTAAACCGCAATCACCCACGCCTGAATACATAGGGTGTGAGGAAGGCACCTAGGGAAGTGAAACATCTCAGTACCTAGAGGAAAAGAGACAAACATACTCGGACTTTTTGTCACTCATGATCAGCAATGGTCGTGGCGTGACAAAAAGTCCGAAGGATTCCCTGAGTAGTGGCGAGCGAAACGGGACAAGCCTAAACCTATAATAACTAAATTTTGAACTGAGTTTACGCAAGTAAGCCGCAGACAGGATAGCGAGCTTGGGCTGTCGTTATATAGGTGTTGTTGGGACTTACTACGATTTCCCCCAAGGGAATCACGTTTAAGACGAGATATATAGTCGAACGAATTGGAAAATTCGGCCAAAGACGGTGATAGCCCGGTAGATGAAATATATAGCGCTAGGCGAGTGAAGATCCAAAGTACTACGAGGCCCGAGAAACCTCGTAGGAAGCAGCCACGACGATGTGGCAAGGCTAAATACTCTTCCTGACCGATAGTGAACCAGTACAGTGATGGAACGTTGAAAAGCAGCCCGGGAGGGCGATGAAATAGTATCTGAAACCGTATGCTTACGAGGAGGTGGAGCGGGCGCAAGTCCGTCACACCGTTCCTATTGAAGAATGAGCCAACGAGTGTGCTGTGTGTCGCTTGATTAAGTCCCTGCGGGGATGAAGTCACAGTGAAAGCGAGCCTGAATAGGGCGTTGGTGGCACATACACAACCCGAAACCCGGCGATCTATCCATGACCAGGTTGAAGTCCCGAGAAATCGGGATGGAGGACCGAACTCACGAGCCGTGCAACACTCGGAGATGAGTTGTGGATAGCGGTGAAATTCCAATCGAGCTGGGTAATAGCTGGTTCTCCTTGAAATAGGTTTTGGCCTAGCGGTGGTTAATAGCAAAGTGGGGGTAGAGCACTGAATGAGGTCCGGGGCGCAAGCTTACGTACTTCAACCAAACTCCGAATACCACTTTGTGTTCCCACCAGTCAGTCCATGGGGGCTAAGCTCCATCGGACAAGAGGGAAACAGCCCTGATCGTAATCTAAGGTCCCTAAATTAATGCTAAGTGTGAAAGGTGGTCGGACGGCTTATACAACCAGGAGGTTGGCTTAGAAGCAGCCATCCTTTAAAGAAAGCGTAACAGCTCACTGGTCAAGCTGTCCGGCGCCGAAAACTTATCGGGGCTAAGCATTATACCGAAGATACGAACTGTAATTGTCCTCGGACTTTTACTTTGGTAAAGGAGCATTCTGTTCAGCACTGAAGCGAAAGGCGCGAGCCATCGTGGAGCGTACAGAAGTGAGAATGTTGGCATAAGTAGCATAAATGGAGGTGAGAATCCTCCACATCGTAAACCCAAGGTTTCCAGGGCAACGCGAATCGCCCCTGGGTTAGTCGGTCCTAAGGTGAGGCCGAAAGGCGTAATCGATGGACAGCAGGTTAATATTCCTGCACTTCTATAGATTTCCAATGGAGAGACGCATCCTTCAACTACTCGAGATTCTCGGAATGAATCTTTGGGGGTCAAGGGGTGCCTGATAGGCAAATCCGTCAGGCATTAGCCTCGTGATCATCGCAAGCTTATCGAAAGATAAGCAAGGGGTGGGACTGGGGTGCCAAGAAAATCTTCTAGGGCTAAGTCTATAGAAACCGTACCGCAAACCGACACAGGTGGGTGGGCATGAG
>CALMKR010000228.1 GCA_937867625.1 uncultured bacterium
CTGTTATAGGAACAGCTCTGGAAAAACAACGTACTTGTTAAAAGTACCACTAAATGCAATAATCTTTTTTTCATTTTTTGTTTTTTTTGATTTTAAAAAATTTCACTTACTTTAGCATGTTTAAACTATTATGTCAATAAATAAAAAACACCTCCGGTTATTTGGAGGTGTTCAATCGCAAAGTTGCAAGCGCGATTTTTTATTTTTTAATTGTTGCTCTCTTGAAGAACATCAACACTAGCAGCAATAATACCAACTCCAAGTAATAAAAATACTACAAACGCTGCGGTTATTCCTGTAAATGGAGCATAAATACACATTCCAGCAATAAACCACATGATAGTTATTATTATGTATTTTATAATCGAAAGTTTTTTAAAAAACAAAAATGATACGATAGTTAAAATCAGAGTAATAATTCCAAAAATTAAAAATAGATTACTCCAAAAACTTTTTGTAATTACAACTAATTCGTCTAATGTGGAGTAATGATAACTAATAGTTAATAATATTACTGGGATTAAAATATATATGATTTTTTTCATTTATTCTTTTTTATTGGGAAAGATCTATTCTTTCTTAATGTAATTATATCATAATATAATATATTTGTCAATATAATAAAAACAACAAAAATACCCATATTTCTATGGGTATTTTTGATTCAATTACATTACAACTGTGTCATATTTCTCGAACTCTTTTGTTTCGTCTTTGATTTCTTTGAGACCTATAATGTGCATGTACATGTTCACACTATCAGGTTTTGGCCATATCATAACGGTATACGGCGCCGTGTTCCTATTAAAGTTCTGAGAACAATCACTCTATTTATCATAATCTCAAGGATAAGTATAAATAATCGACAATCAAATGCAATAACTGCATCGGTTTTCAATTGAATTAATCCACGAGCAGCTTCCGCTACCCGTGCCTTGTTACGACTTAGTCCCTGTTACCGATCTCACCTTCGGCCACGCAATGCGCAGACTTCGGGTGCTACCAGCTTCCTTGACTTGACGGGCGGTGAGTACAAGACTCGAGAACGTATTCACCGCAGTATAGCTGACCTGCGATTACTAGTGATTCCAACTTCATGAAGTCGAGTTGCAGACTTCAATCCGAACTGGGGCCGCCTTTAAGGATTGGCTCCGCCTCGCGGCATTGCAACCCATTGTAACGGCCATTGTATTACGTGTGTAGCCCAAGGTATCAAGGGACATGCTGATTTGGCGTCATCCTCTCCTTCCTCCCCCCTCTCTATTTACGAAATGAAGCAGCTTCTGAACACAATGAAGAATTTGAAAGAAAAATAAATTTTAAAATCAAATTCTTCATTGTGTTCATAAAATGCAAGCATTTCACAAACACAGAGGGGGCAGTCTCGCGTGACATATAAAACACACGACGAGGGTTTCGTTCGTTACCCCACTTAAGGGAACAATTCAAACCACGAACTGACGACAACCATGCATCACCTGTCTAGCCGTCCGAAGACGATAAGAGTTTCTTCCTATCTTCGTCTAGATTTCTAACCTTGGTAAGGTTCTTCGTTTATCATCGAATTAAACCACATAATCCACCACTTGTGCGAGTCCCCGTCTATTCCTTTGAGTTTTAATCTTGCGATCGTACTTCCCAGGCGGTTCATTTAACGCGTTAGCTACGCCACTCAGAGGGTCGATACTCCGAAAAGCTAATGAACATCGTTTAGGGCGTGGACTACTGGGGTATCTAATCCCATTCGCTACCCACGCTTTCGTGCCTCAGTGTCAGTACAGTGCCAGTATGCTGCCTTCGCATTTGGTATTCCCCATGATATCAACGGATTTCACCCCTACTCCATGAGTTCTGCATACCTCTCACTGACTCTAGTCATACCGTTTCGAATCCCTTCCCCAGGTTGAGCCCAGGTCTTTGAAATTCGACTAATATAACCACCTACGCACCCTTTACGCCCAATAATTCCGAATAACGCTCGAGGCCTCTGTATTACCGCTCCTGCTGGCACAGAGTTAGGAGCCTCTTATTCATGAACTAGTGTCAAAAATTTCTTCATTCATAAAAGATGTTTACACCCCAAGGGGCTTCATCCATCACGCGGCGTCGCTCCGTCACACTTTCGTGCATTGCGGAAGATTCTCGACTGCAGCCACCCGTAGGTGTTTGGACCGTGTCGCAGTTCCAATGGTGGGGGTCAGGCTCTCACCTCCCCTAGGCGTCATAGCCTTGGTAGTCCTTTACACTACCAACAAGCTGATACCCCGCAGGCCGTTCCAGAAGCGATAAATCTTTACCCTTTCGGGACTATCGTGTATTAGTACACCTTTCGATGTATTATTCACGACTTCTGGGTACGTTCCCACGTGTTACTACCCCGTTTGCCACTAACCAGCAAACCTTTTCCATAAATCAATTGATCATTGTATTACTACTCAAATCTCTTTCAGTACTTCCAAGGACTGATTCGTTCGACTTGCATGCCTTATCCACGCCGCCAGCGTTCATCCTGAGCTAGGATCAAACTCTACTAAGAAATTGACGAGAAATAATATAAATATTTTTTCTCGAAAACTATCCAACTAACTAAAAACGAAACAACAGAATTAAAAAATTTCAACTGTGTTGCTTCAAACTAAAACTAACATTATTGATGTATATTTGGTATATATGTAATTGACAAGGAATGTCGGTTTCTCCCCTTTTGCACAGGGCAAAAAGGACAACTACCGACAAGGAGCCATTATACACAGATCAAAAAATAACGCAAGTACTTTTCCCTAGAAAAAGGGTGAGTACTTGCGTCGGTAAATTAATTCTTATTTTTAATCATATGGTCATCCAAAATATCGCTTTGGTAGCTCTGATTTCTACTCTGGAATTCTTTGTATTCTTTATATATTATCTGAACCATATCGTAAAAAGATGAAGTAAGAACTATAGAGCTTCCTAAAAGAATAAAGAACAGTAATACAGAAACGGCTTTTGGGTAATCGTATGTAAAATTTGGAATGTGTTGAGTGAAGTATATTTTACTCCCCACACTTATTATATTTATAATAAATGCAGTAAATACTATTTTTGACCTTGTTTTCATTTTTTTTAATTTTTAATTTTTGAATCATTCAGTTATATATATTATATCACATAGTATTCGGTACGTCAATATAACAAAACACCCCTATCTAAAGTAGAGGTGTTTTGTTATAAAATGATTACTTTAACTTAGCAACCAATGCAGCTATTGTCTTAGATGCAACCTGTCCACTGGCAGGACTAATTTTCGCTGATGTCTGGAATTTCTTTACAGCAGCTTCAGTCTGATTACCAAATGTTCCATTAGTTGGAAGTCCAGACTTGGCAACAATATTAAGTGCTTCTTG
>CALMKR010000229.1 GCA_937867625.1 uncultured bacterium
GCTTTAATATCAAGATGTAACTCGGTAGTCTTACCCTCGGTCATCACCCGAATCGCTTGCATGAGATGATTCAAGAATTGTTCATGATCAGTAGAGATAGTTTCGATACGCTCCTCTTTAATGCTTGCAAGCCGTTCGTGGTAGCTCTCAGTCTTACGTCTGATCGTGCCATCGGGTAGGTCGGTGTAGGTTGTTACTTTTGTGTGTTTTGGTGTGTCGCTCATATTATTTTACCCTCACTTCCATTACATTGAATCCACTATCATAAATGTAGTACCCCTCTATAAACTCATTAAAATCATTTCGCAAGTATTCAAACTGCTTCTTGGTCATCAGTAGCTCATCATACATGCGGTGCTGTATCAACGACTGATCGTCTTTACAGATATCTTTAATCTCTTTGTGCAGCGCCTCGCCTTTGGCCTTGAGTGGTGTGATATCCAGCGTTCGGAGCTTGAGATTGTTATTAAATACTGGTGATTGGTCTAATGCGTCCATGGTACTCCTATATGTGAAACTTAAGTTTTGGTGCGCGCTCTCTGGTTCGTGGTTTCTTGATGGCTGGAGGGGCTTCGGACTGATATAACTGCCAGGCTATGGCCAGAGCCATAATCAGATCATCGTGTGCGCCACTCTCGGCTTGTGCTTTCCAACTAGAGCTTGTTTGTGAGATTATGAAGCTGAACATCTCTGTAACTGTTGGCTTGTCATATATGGTTAGCAGTTTGCTATCTATACACTCTTTGAGCATTTGTAACATAGTAGGTCTAGTAGCAGATGACGTAGTCCAGCCTAACTTTATTGAGTTCTCTACACTCTCGGTCGTTCCTACGTTTCTTTTCTGCTGGTAGATTATATACTTACCCTGTCTATTAAGAGTTGCAAGGCGTTCGATCTCGAAAGTTCCACCGTTATTAGTTTCAGGTGCAATCACTGGCTTAACGCCTGTCATGTCATATATATACTCTAGTTCAGTGTGTAGACTAGGAGTCATCTGTGTTGCAGATACTCTGCTGTGATACACCAATGGTACATCAAGCCTTGTCTTAGAAATGAACTGAGCAGTACAAAAGTCTATCCCACCTGCTGCCGTATCAGCACCTACTACAACGAACTCTCCCTTTTCCCAGTCTCGGTATCTACGCCAGTCTTTGTTCATAAGCTCATCACTTCTGTTGTGTTTTCCATGTACCAACGCATCGCATCTTGATCAAAATATGTTTCGCCCGAAGTCAAAAACGCTTCGAGATCAGTCAAAGGAAACTCCTGCGCCCCAAGCCTACCAAGATCATTACGCTTCTTATCGACATACTCTTTTGAATACTCCCAGTAAGGTGAATAGAATAGTGCCGCATAACCGTTCTCGTTGAGTATCGCGCTATCCCATGTTCGCTTGTAGGTATTGAACCCATTAGCAGTAGTCTCCAGTACCTTGTGAGCCATAGGCAAACACGCTTCACCAACACCTGCCATAAGTTCATCTAAGTCAGCCAGTGATACCTCAGTAAGGTGTAGGTAACTGATATCATCACCACGTCCGAATGACTTGTTGCCGAACGTACCGACTTGTAGAATGTTCTGAAAGTAATCATAGCCACCAGTTGCGTTAGCTTTCTTGCTCTCTAGTGCCATAGTGTTCTTAGAGTTGTACTTGAAGTTCACTTTCATCTGGTTAGCTTCTTCATAACTCTTAATGTAGTACTTAGCGCGAGATAGTTGCTTCTCTGCTGCACCCTGCTCGAACGACATAGATACGCACTTCTCATTCTCACCCATGAGGAACTTAGTAGTAGCTATACCGAGTGCATCTGAACTGAACCCCATCTTACGAGCTTTGAGTATGAGTACATCGAGGTAGTCCTGCATCATTACGTTGAGTGAGTGCTGTGCAGGTTGAACTTGGAATGGTACAGCTTGTTGGTTCTTGTCCACGATCTTGAAGTTATCAAGCATGAAGCGTTCGTAGCTATCTGCTTTGAAGCCTGTGTCTACTTTGACTGGCTTGTTCATTAGGGGGTTAGGGTATTGAGATAGGTCAATCATGGTTCACCGGTATTATCTGGAAGTCATAGCTGTCTAGCAATAATATTGAATTTTTAACACTGGCCTCGAAGCTATATATTCTAATGGTATCTGAGGCAATCCACTCGTAGTCATCCTCTGCAAGTCTTCGACGTAAAAGTTTTAATACTGAAGCTTTCATAAACCATACTTCTCTTTCTGCTCCGCCTGATGAGCATGGAAGTGAACATTAACGCTGCCCTCTTGGTTCTCAAGCCCCAACCACTTACTAGCTATCTGTGACGACTTAATCCTTACGTTGTGATCGGGCGTGATCTCAGCCATAGCACTATCACCATTACCTACAATAGAAACCTTCTCGGCTCTTAGCCCCTCAGCTATTGGTTTAACGACTGATTCGATGTTTATACCCTGTTTAGCAAGCTCTGCCTGTAGTGCCTCCTTGACATTCGGTCTGGCTAGTACTCTACTAGTATTTACTACCATGGCTTTATCAGTAGATGGAGCGTAACCAGCTTCAAGATACGACTCCTTATTACTCTTGCCCTGAGCCTTGGCCTTAACCAGCTTTCTCTCTTTAACCGTGAGTGATTTCTTAGCCAAAATACTACCTTACTATCCTTATAGCAACAAGCAGAAATGCAACCATGACGATCACCATTAGAATCCTTGTATCTACAAACGATTTGTTATTCACGATACCCCTCCTTGATCTCACATTCACCCCATGTATCTCTGAACGAATCTACGAATGAAAGAAACTTATCTATATCTTGAGAGCAGGCAATTTTCGGTAGGTTCAGTATAGGCACTATAATCTTTACTCTGGTTGGTTGAGGGCTTGGCAATACGACATGTTCATCATGCCCTTTTAATTCCTTTACCGTCTGAGTAGTCGTTATGAACACCCCCCACATCTCCTTTTTAAGACTTAGTCTCAACCGTACTGTCTGGGACTAGAGAAAACTTCCGGAAACTCTAGCGGAAAAATCCAGACCGCACGATAGAAACTTCTATGCTTTTTGGCATAAAAAAACAGACCGCTGTAGATCTGTAATTTAATAGTAGCAAAACGCTAGTGATTAGTCAATTGTTTTGTGCGCTATATGTGGTGCAGTCGTAATGACTGCCGTTATCACTGTCCAGCTGGTGCATAGGCTCTTCGCATATATCGCAGTGGTGCAAACTCATTTCTTCGCACTACATTCACACTTACTACCCTTACACCTATATCCCATCTGCTCACGCTCGCACTTCTTGAACAGCACCTCGTATATTATCTGCACTACCCTGAAAGCTGTTGCGACTATCACTAGACCGACTGTACCTAGTATAGTGAGGGCTATGAGGTCAATTAGAGTTTTCATCTGATTCCATTTCTTGAGTTGGGTTTAATAGTTTGGCTATTTCCCACCTTACATGACCCTTTATCACATCTTCTTCGCCACTGCTATACCCACAAACGCAGTGAGCAATATATCCACTATCATAGTTAAATCTGTCGTGCATATACCAATGACCTTTTGATTTAGCTTCTCGTACAACCCTCTCTCGGTCCTTCTCAATCAATGCTAATACTTCGGGCATATTGTCATCATCTACTAACTGATTGATTGCGATACGGAAGTCTTTTAATGTTTCATCGTGGTCTGTGTTTGACGTGTGCATTACTTAAACCTTTCCTGTGAGTGCTGGGGTTGCGTTTCTTAATCTCCAGCTAAGGTTTAGGGCTGTTTGGAATACCGTTCGAGTGTCAAGTGTTCCCTTGTGTATTTGTCGACACCTTTTTAGTGAGGAGAAATGTTGAGCGTCGACTACTCCGTACATCGGTATACTATCCAGCCGCTCCTTCTCAGCCTCATACAACCACTTTGGTATCAAGAAGTAGAACCTGTTTACACGAGATTTTGCACCATACTTAGGTGATTTGTCGTATAGATAGTGCAGGTGTTTACGATATTTGTTATCATTACGTTTGTACTTTTTTGGTTCAGACTCTTGCCATAGCCTCATCTGTTCCATACGCTCTTCGTACGGCACTCTCATATCGGTGAACGTATTGAAAAACGGATCAATATTCTCTTGCTGGTCTTTAATGACAAACTCGATGTAGTCAAGTTCTTTTCGCAAGTCTTGAAGGCTAACTTTAATTTCATATTCACTTACCATAAGGTCGCTACCGATAACTGCTATGTCTGGCTTATACAACCAATTAGTTTCGTAAGCGACCACCTTACTATCAAAGTAAGCTCCACGAGAAAAGCGACTGATGATGTCCTCTGATGTGAACTTCAACTCGTTCATAATTGGTACTTTCCCTTTATAGCTTTGAGAGCCCTCTCTCGGTCTTTAAGTACAGCCTCCCAAACTAATTCGGTACAAACGTCACTACCTTGCGGTTCGGGGTTATTAACATCTAATGACCCGTTTACATAAGCTTGACGTATCCAGGTGTCTATCTCCTCTTTTAGTGTTTCATCGTTCATAGCTCACTCCTTAGTTTTTTAATGCGTTCGAGTGGCACAGCCATGAATGGTCTTTCAACTTCTTTCTCAAGAGATTTACTCCAGTCGTAATATTCAGTTGCTTTTTCCTCAACTCTATCCAGCACCTCATTAACTTTCTTATCAATATGAGCTTGGATAGCCTGTTTAGCCTCCATAATATCGAAGTCTGTCATCACCACACCAGTAGGCTTTCCAGATGGGTTATATGTTTTAGTGTGGTCTGGGTTGTAGAATATGGCGTCTAGGTTATCGTTCATCGCTTCCTCCTCGTAAATAGTCTTGATAGCTTAAACTTCTTCGTGTCGCTCGGAGTGAGTTCGTAACCCAGCTTGAAGTTATTGATGGTTGTTTTCACTGTTCTACTCCCAGCACTGTAAGCCATTCAGCTTCGTGTACTTTTTGCGAGTGCTGTAGCTTCTTTTTTGTTTCAAAGTAGATTACTCCTTGAGTTTGATGTGAGTAAGAGTAATCAGTGTCAAGTTTCTTAGAATAATAATTATAACACCCATGCCATTTTGCCTGCCGCTGGTCAGGAATCCAACCCTCGGCATCATCTTTGATTGTTTGAAGTGCTAGTAGGTAGGCTTTGTGTTGCTCGGCTTCTTCTTCTGTAAAGAAGTAGTTACCAGTGCTATATCGGTATTCATCAATCGGGTCTGCACACTCGATGCTAAACCCTATAGATTCATCATGCTCAGCACAAAAATAGATATCCTGATTTTCAGCTCTCCACCGTTTATACTCGGTAGGCTTAAAAGCCTTGAGTTTATCTATCTCGGCTTGCAGCTCTTGTAGCTTTTTTTCGTATTCTTGGTTAGCCATTACTTTGCTCCTTTAATACATATGTCGCGCCGTCAAAAGTTATTTCTGGTGGGTTGGTGATTTCAGGTTCATCGGGTAGACCTGTCTCTATGATATCGCCATAAACTACATTGCCCTCTAGCTTTCCACACTTAACTTCTTTTGAGCAATCTTCATTCCAGCTATATGGTGAAGTACCAGCGAATAATCTTAGTTTAAATCTTAGAAGCCCATTACAAGATATATTTAGTCCTGCTGTTATACCACCTCTTAAAGCTTGAATCGAGTAACCAGCTTTAATCGAGTAACCAGCTTTAATCCAGTCACCAGCTTCAATCGAGTCACCAGCTTGAATCGAGCCACCAGCTTTAATCGAGCCACCAGCTTGAATCGAGCCACCAGCTTTAATCGAGTAACCAGCTTTAATCCAGTCACCAGCTTTAATCGAGTCACCAGCTTGAATCGAGTAACCAGCTTTAATCGAGTAACCAGCTTTA
>CALMKR010000230.1 GCA_937867625.1 uncultured bacterium
TGATTGCACCAGCGCCACTCAACCAATTTGTGCCAATTCAGCCCGACCCTAAGACTGGCAAGTACGTGACCCAGTACGAAATGAAATCCGTTGGTGAAGACGGCGTTGGTCTTTTGAAGTTCGACTTTCTTGGTATCAAAAACCTGGCAATCTTGGCGGACGCCGTGAAGCGGGTAAAAAAGATTCATAATGTTTCGATTGATATCGAAGCCATTCCGCTTGATGACCCGAAGACTTTTGCGGTGCTTGCTAGCGGCCAGACGATGGGGCTCTTCCAGCTCAACGGTTCGGGCATGACCGCGTTCTTGAAACAGCTGCGTCCCACCACCATCCACGATATCAATGCGATGGTGGCCCTCTACCGTCCGGGACCGATGGAAATGATTCCGACCTATATTGAACGAAAGAACAACCCTGCTTTGGTCTCGTATCTGGATCCTCGTATGAGTAAATTTTTGGATCGCTCGTATGGTGTAATCGTGTACCAAGATGACGTACTCATCACGTCAATAGAACTTGCCGGCTATAGCTGGCTCGATGCCGATAAGCTGCGTAAAGCGATGGGAAAGAAGATTCCCGAAGTAATGGCAGAAGAAAAAGATAAACTCATGAAAGGTTTTCTTGAATATGGAAAATTGAGTCAACAAACTGCCGATAAAATCTGGAAATTGATTGAACCCTTTGCAGCCTATGGTTTTGGTAAAGCACACGCGGCCAGTTATGGTCGAGTGGCGTACCAGACTGCCTACATGAAGGCGAACTACCCAGTTGAATATATGTCCGCTGTCCTCACGGCCGACTCGGGTGACGTCGACAAGATTTCGGAAAGTATCCACGAGTGCGAACGTATGGGTATCGAGGTGTTGCCACCGGATATTAACGAATCATTTGCCGACTTCTCGGTAGTGCCCGGTCGGCAGACAATCAGGTTTGGTTTAACGACGATAAAGAATTTTGGTGAAGGCATCAGTGAAGCGATTATCGAAGAACGTAAAACCAATGGTCGCTTCGCCTCCCTCCAAGATTTCCTCATGCGAATCAAAAACCGCAACCTCAACAAAAAATCGCTCGAGGCCCTCATTATGGTTGGCGCGTTTGATACGATGGATGAACGAGGGCACCTCCTCGCAAACGTCGACCTGATGCTCGCCTTTAACCGCGAACAGGTAGCGAGTGCTGAAAGTGCGCAAGACTCGCTCTTTGGTCACGGTGGCAATAGCGTCTCTGACCTCTCACTCATCCCAGCACCAGCGGCAACAAAAGCTGAGAAGCTCATCTGGGAAAAGGACCTCCTTGGCATCTACGTCTCTGGTCACCCACTTGATGACTACGTCGCTGAGGTCGAAAAGCGACCGCGTATCGGCACGATTCTTAATGCGGTACGGAACAAGGAAGAGATTGCCGTTTTACGCTTTAAAGGCGAGCTCGTAACCGTCGGCATGATTACCAGTGTACGCGAACTCATCACGAAGAAGGGTGACAAGATGGCCTTTGTGGTCTTGGGTGACCAACAGGACACCATTGAGATGGTCGCCTTCCCTTCTACCTACATGGAGCAAAAAGACCTTTTTGTCCCCGGCCAGTGTGTGGCGATTAAAGGCAAGCTCACCATTCGTAATGACGAACCAAGTATCGCGATTGACCGAGTGAAAGCTCTTGCGTATAGTCAGTGACGTGATATTGTGGCTACGGAAACAAAGGAGTACCACGCATGGGAAAACTGGTGATTTCTTGCTCACTTGAAAATCTCTTGGGTAGGCCTATCAGCATTGCAGATTTGGTTGCTTCTCATCAGGACTTGTTCGACCGACAACAGGCA
>CALMKR010000231.1 GCA_937867625.1 uncultured bacterium
TGTTTCTCATACTTAGGGTTCTGAGCACGTTCAGCGGCGCTTTGAGCCTGTCTCCAGTTAGACATTATGTCGAAGTTGGCAAGCTTCGGGGTTGGTGGCATTCGTGAGCTTATGCCACGAAGCTCGGCTTCGAGAGCCGCTTTCTCTTTCGCCCAGTTATCACTGGCACTCGGAGTACCGGCAGACTTGGTTGGAGCACCGCCCCATCCGCCCCATCCGCCGCCACCGCCACTTTTTTTCTGTCCACGAGGATCATAGTCCCACGATCGTTGACCCTGTAATACGTCTACTGCTGTCCAAGTTGCGGGGTTATACCATGCCATTTAATAAATTCTCCTGGTCTCTATTATGATCGTAAGCGTTGTTTTTTTCAATCATTAGAATCCTCTAGTATTGTAACGCCCTACGTGACTGTCGTTTGATAAGATGTAATACTTGATTCTCAGCGAAAAGTCAGGCGCCGTTGAAGTGTATGCACCAAAGTAAGTATCGAGAGAATGTTTAATTTTTACGCTAGTATCGTCCACATCAGCATAAATTACATCAGTTATAGTACCGTTGGAACCGCTAAAAACGAAATTGTTGCTGGCATACTCTTCTGTAGAAGTCACATAAAAGTAAATCATTATCTCAGGAGTATAAGGAAGGTTGTGTTGAATTGTCAGTAGCGTCTCCTCTGTCGATCCAACCCCTGTTAGTGCTAGTGCCGTACCACCGGGAATAATCGTCGTATCCATATGTGGAGGGTTCTTCACTAAGCTTACCATCAGGTGTGGTAGCGTACTATCGTACTGATTCCTCCCACGGCCAACAGATTTCTTATTCTTTGCGATAAATATACCCCTACTCATGCCGACCTCTCAAGCGGATCTTTGAATAGAATGTAGGCGTATGTGCCACCAGCAACCGCTTGTGCTCCACGAAAGCGGACATACGTTGAAGTAGCGTAGACGAATCCAGCACCAAATCCCCTGTCTATTGGGTAAATAATATCTTCTCCATCATCCTCTAATAATGAGATTCTTGCCATCCA
>CALMKR010000232.1 GCA_937867625.1 uncultured bacterium
AAGGTTATCGTGAGGGCTTTTGCAGAATATGCCACAGGCGAACATGGGTTGGTATCTCTCGCCGAATTTTTGGCGCTTCACGGGGTGACGACTGGCACAGGAACGCCACTTGCCAAAGCTTCCATCAAACGCATGCTAACCAATCGTGCCTATCTCGGCTTTGTTAGTCATCATGGTGAGTGGTTTGATGGAAGCTTTGAACCAATTATTCCTCCGAAATTATTTGAAGCTGTCCAAAAGGTCTTGGTCGAGCGTGAACGTCCTCGCAAACGGAAAGCGAGGCATGACTTTCCATTTGTTGGCATCTTTGAGTGCGGTGAGTGTGGGAGCATGATCACAGCTCAGTGGGCTACCGGCAAGTGCGGAGGCAAGTATCGCTATTATCGTTGCACGAAAAAGAAAGGGTCATGCTCCCAAGGATATGTGCGCGAGGACGTTCTCGCCGACCAACTAAAGGAGCAGCTTCAAATAATTTCGCTTTGCGATGCGTACACATTGTACATGCTTGATAAAGTAGATGAATGGGAGAAAGCAGAAAGCACCGCATCTCAAGGTGGTGTGCAAAATCTTTCAGACAGTATCAAAGCCAGTGAAGCACGCATGGATAAACTGGTGGAGAGTTACTTGGATGGAGATATTCCGAAAGACTTGTATCTTAAAAAGAAAGACGAAACTATGCGTGCCACACTGACTTTGAAGGAGAAAAAGAAAGATTTTGCCCACCAAGGAAATAATTGGGTCGAACCCCTGCGTGAGTGGATTTTAGATACGAAACAAGCCACCTTTTTATCCTCCAGCGATGATTTCTCCGAAATCGCCGCCTTCGTCAAAAAAGTTGGAACGAACCCCTTGGTTCGTGACAAATCCGCGCGCTTCGGCGCACCCGTCCCGTCCCAATTTGTCGCTACGCGACGGAGTGTTTTGCCTGCCTGTTCTTCTCGCGCGGCTTCGCCGCGCTCGTTGTGTCGAGACGAAGTCTCGTTTTGTGACCCTACGGAGAATCGAACTCCGATTTCCAGGATGAAAACCTGATGTCCTAGCCGTTAGACGATAGGGCCATTTTATTCAATTGTGCAATCTTCAACTTCTTTCCTTTACTGACCACATCAGGTTTCATTGATGAAAACTTTTCCTACGGATGAAATCATGTCCCACATAATTTCATTATCCTAGC
Source organism: uncultured bacterium (assembly GCA_937867625.1). Lineage (GTDB taxonomy): Bacteria > Patescibacteriota > Minisyncoccia > Phycocordibacterales > UBA918 > OLB19. The sequence goes on from CALMKR010000232.1 coordinate 1,175, forward strand.
CGTTAGACGATAGGGCCAATATTATTCTTTTGTTCGGCCTTTGCTCATTTACTTTTTAACCCCGAAAGGGGCGCAAAAGTGCCCATATTTATAGCAGAGAATTAGGAAAAAGGGAAGGGGTACAGAGAGTATTGTTTTTCTTGGTTTATACCGTAGTATGTCTCTAGAGGCTCATGAGGAAAGGGAGTTAGCGATGGAAGGATCATCAAATACGAACGAACTTCTCGAGCTGTTTGAAACGGCGGTCGAGAAGATGGGTTGCGGCCTTGGTCGCGTTCTGGATGAAGTAGACACGCGAGTGGCGGTTATGAATACCAATCATTCCTCCCTCGGCATTCTCTTCAAATCACCGCTTCGGCCTGGGTATGTGGGTTTTGGTTTTTCCTACGCTATTCCCGTAGACATACCGCCGGGCGCAATCCAGGGCGTTCATGAGTTGGTCAATCTTATGAACATCGAAGTCGATCTTGGTCGCTTTGTATTCATGAAGAAAACCGCCGAACCAGGTGCCGTCAATCGGATTGCCTGGCGTTGCGAAATGCCAGTGATCCTCCTGGGCGATGATGGAGACGAGTTCATTGCGTGTACGTTGGAGGCAATTCGACATATTTTCGAGAACTTCTATCCGGTCATTGTGATGTTCTTTTCTGGTCGAATGCGGATGGTCTCCTGGGAAGGTGAACTCAGGTTTTGGGGACTCAAGACCACCCCTGAAGAAGCGATGAGATACCTTGTGCCAGGCAGTCGCTTTGGCCGGGCATGAAAAAGCAACGGGCGCGCGAGGAGAATATCCCTCGCGCGCCCGCTTTCGTTTGGTGGTTGCAAAGTACAAAGATACAAGTACTATAGGCACAGCAAAGTTCCATGGGGGATGTTATGGACAAAGACGAAGCTCACTACCCGCCTACTTTTCAAGCGGTGATCGACTGGACAGAAGAAATGGAAGGAAACTGGGATTTTGTGGCCAGTGACAACCATATCAACTTCTACTTTCATCACGAAGGTTGTGCTTATAGCGGCACCGCTATCGAAGAGAATGGCGAATCGTTGACACTTACCTTGGTATACGAACTTCCTCAGCCGATCGACGAACTTACCTTACGACGTCGTATATCGGATGTCGATATCGACCAGAAATACGGTGCGCTCATTCTGAACCATGAGCTGGCTGTGATTGTCTGGCGCGATTCGATAAGCAGTACTGAGCCTGAGTCGTTCGACAGCGAGGTCATTGATCAAACCGTAGCGTTCGGTATAAGTGCGTTCAATGATCTTCGGTTCGCTATCGCCGACTTGCTTGGTGTAACGGCATCTGATATGAAGCTGGCCAATTCTCCCGCGGCTGGCACAGCCTGATGCAAGTACGGTGCGCGCGGGGGGACACAATCCCTCGCGCGCCCGTTTTCGTTTTTTTTTAATACTTGCCATTTGTGTGTAAATGAGTATTATGCAAAGTGGAAATGGAGGTGATCATGACCCCTAGCAGGAAACAAATACCTGTTCCGTTCGCGGCAGTTGAGGCTTGGGCGGAAGAGAACGGCCAGGAATCGCAAGTCTCTGATTCTGAAAAAGATACCGTCATCTTTGGGTGCGAACAGGATGGTCATTCCTACGAAGCAAAAGCCATCCTTCGTGATTCTCAGTCAATTACGGTTGTTCTGATATCCAAGATACCAAAAGTAACCGATGAATTGGCGTTTCGCAAAGAACTTGATGAGTTGCAGCTAGTGGTTCAGTATGGTGCGTTCATCTACTACCATGAACACCAGTTGTTGGTGTGGCGCGACACTATCAGTTCGGCTGAAACCGACGGTAGCGACTTCGATGTAGATTTGTTCGGTGGACTAATCGGATGCGGCTTCGATGCTTTTGCCACGTTTCGGTTCAACTTCTCCGAACTCTTTGGCGCTACCGCAGCTGACGTCAAGTTGGCCCGTGCCGCAGTGGCTGGCCGGGCATGAAGCAACGGGCGCGCGAGGGATATTCTCCTCGCGCGCCCGCTTTCGTTTGGTGGTTGCAAAGTAATGAGATACCAGTACTATAGGCACAGCGAAGTTCCATGGGGGATGTTATGGATGAAGATGACGGTGACTACTCACCCGTGATTGAAATGGTCATTGCCTGGGTAAAAAAGTACGGCACCAGCTGGGAGTGTGAAGGAGATTCGAGCAATCGAATCAAGTTTGCGTTCGAACGTGGCGGGCTTTCGTACAATGCTACTGCGGCCGAAGAAGAACCTGTTTCTCTGACGCTGCGTGTGCAGTTATCGATCATCGGCATCACCGATGAGCTTCAGGTACATCGCATACTCGCAGTGTACGTCGAGGGTGGGCGTGTTGGGTCAGTAACCTATCATCATACTCGGGCAGAGCTGGTCTGGAGAGACACGCTCTTCCTGCATGAAGAAGACCTTGAGGAAGATGACTCAGGGGTGAAGAGTGTCGAAGATATGATCATCGAGGCACTTGCTGCATTTGACGCTGTACGCAAAAAGCTTGCTGCAGTCCTTCATCACACACCGACCCTCGCTGATTTGTCGGTTATGCCGGCACAAGGAGGGCGTTGCTGAAGCAACGGGCGCGCGAGGATACTATCCCTCGCGCGCCCGCTTTCGTTTGGTGGTTGCAAAATGACAGCCTCGGGGTAGGATAGGGGCAGACAAGCGAGTGGCTTGAGTCAAGAAAGGAGGGAC
>CALMKR010000233.1 GCA_937867625.1 uncultured bacterium
GCGTCACGCTTCTCATCAAGTGCGAGTTTCAGTGAGTCGAGACGATCAACCTTTTCGGCCATGCTGCTTTGGATCTGCAGCATCATATCAAGTTGTGACCAAAACTCAGAGAGATGCTTATGTTGCAGCATCACTTCAACCATACTTACCTGTTCGGTTTTGTAACTACGGCGAATAATCTCGCTGATAGCAGCTTTTTGTTTGTCGATGTCTTTTTCAGTCACATCAATCTCGAGAATGAGTTGTGAGAGCTCGAGATCGGTCGCGGCGATTTTGTTTTCGGTGTAGCGGATATCGGCTTGGACTTTTTTGCGCTCGAGCTCGAGCTGGTTGATAGCTTTTTGGAGGGTGTTCTTTTCGGCCCCAACTTTCTTGAGGTCTTGTTCGAATTGGGCAATTTCTTTTTCGATATCAAGGAGGCGCTGACTGCGGTCGTTGATTTCTTGTTTCAACTTATCGACTTCAGATGATTGGGCAGATACGGAAAAAGCGCCGACAAACAAAAGTGGCAAAACGAGAACTCCGCATACAAACGATAGGCTGTGACGAACAATACTATCCATTACGGATTATTTTATCACAAGCAGCGACAATTCTCGCCAAAGTTTCCTGTTGACCAAGAATATAGGCGATAGTAAAGGGGTCGGGTGACTGAGCACGACCCGAAAGCGCTGTCCGTAGAGGCCACAACACAAGCGCCTTCCCTGCTGATTCGGCATAGGGCCAAATAGCCGCTTTAATCGACTCAGGAGACGAAAAATCGGCTCCAGTGAGGCTGTGAAGCACAGCCTGGAGGTGTGGGATGACTTCTTTTGGTTCGGTGACTCCCTTTGGGGTGAGGAGTGACGCTTCGTAGTGTGGGGTACTAAAAGCGAAGTCATACTCCCCTGCCTCGGCATCGGTGACGAATTCCTGACGGACAGAAATCCGTTCGCGAATTGTTGGCATGAGTTTGGCGAGCTTTTCTTCGCTATAGCCAGGTAGTTTTGCCAGTTTGGTTGGTATGGTGGCCTTGATGTAGTCGCTAAAAGCTTCTGGAGAAAGTCGATTCAGATGCTCACGGTTGAACCACAAGAACTTATCACGATTAAACACTGCCCCGCTCTTCTGGACGTGGGTAATATCAAAGCGCTTAATGAGCTCATCAAGGGCAAAGAGCTCTTCGTCAGTACCCGGGTTCCAGCCGAGGAGGGCGAGGTAGTTAATAATCGCAGCATCAAGGAAGCCCTCCTGACGGTAGCTCTCGATTGATACTGCACCGTGACGCTTGGACATCTTCGAGCGGTCAGGTGCGAGAATGAGTGGCAGGTGAGCATAAATCGGACGAGTAAAGCCGAGCGCCTCTTGAATAAGAATCTGCCGTGGGGTGTTTGATATGTGGTCTTCGCCGCGAATGACATGGGTGACTCCCATGAGTGCGTCGTCGACTACCACGGCAAAGTGGTAGAGGGCATCATCAAGTGAACGGGCAATGACGATATCGCCGAGTTCGGTAGTGTTGAAGGTAATATCACCACGTACGAGGTCATTAAAGGTAATATCCTTATTCGGGTTGCGGAGGCGTACTACCTCTACCATAACTGTCTCATCAGCCTTGCTTGGTTCTTTCGAGATATACGCGCTACTGTTTGCGATTGCGTGTTCGAGATGCTCACGGTAAATATGTGCACGCTCAGTTTGACGGACGATTTTCTCGTCATCGTTTTCCCAGGTGATACCGAGACTTAAGAGTCCATTGATGATTTCGTCTTCAAATTCTTTGGTACTGCGGGCTCTGTCGGTGTCTTCACTACGGAACACCATGTGGCCACCATGATGCTTCGCGAAGAGATAATTAAAAAGTGCCGTACGGACGGTACCGATATGGAGTTTGCCGGTAGGACTCGGCGGGATACGGGTGATAACTGTGTCTGACATAGATGAATTAGATAGATCCGTGTTCTTGCGCAATGCCGATGAGGACTTGCGCAATTTGGGTCGCGGCCTGCGGGGTCGCAAAGGTGCGCGCCGCCCGACTCATAGCCTCATACCGAACTGGGTCCCCCATAATAGACTGTATTTCTGAGGTAAGCAAATACGGTGTCAGGTTCCCTTCCTCCATGACTGTCGCAGCGCCGGAACGGGCGTAGGCGTAGGCATTAGTACGTTGGTCGTGGCTAATATCCTCAGGGATAGGAATGACAATGGCTGGTGTGCCGTGGAGTGCTATTTCAAAGAGTGTCGTACTCCCTGCTCGGGTGATGACAAGGCTCGCTGCTTCAAAGAGGGCGGACATTGTTTCGGCATCCATTGTTCCCTTCACAAAGTACCGCTCGAGGAGGTTTTTGTCCGCAACGAGTGCTTGGGAGGTTTGAATTACTACCTTCTCTTCGGTTGGGCCAGTTTGGTGAAAGACGGTGAATTGTGGCAGGAGCTGGGTGAGACTATTAAGAATAAAGTTGTTGATGCGCATGGCACCCAGTGATCCACCGGTCACAAAAATAATTGGTCGGTCTTTTGGTACGCCCAAGAACTCATGCGGGTTTGGGTGTGGAGTCTGCACACTCTTGCGAATTGGGATGCCAACCAAGGCGGTTTTATCGGCTGGGAAATAATCAGCCGCACTCGCGTAGGCAATGCCAATGTAGCGAGCAAATTTCTTCGCAAGGTTACTCGCCCGCCCTGGCTTACTATCTGACTCGTGGATAACAACAGGAATTCGATAAAAACGAGCCATCAGGAGTACAGGTACACTGGTGTACCCTCCTTTACTAAAGAGTACGTCTGGGTAAATCACAAACAGTTTGTACCAAGCCGCAAAAATCCCACCAATAGTTCGAAAAATATCGGTAAAGTTTTGGATCGAGAAATAGCGTCTGACTTTACCAGCAGGACACGATACAAAGTTGATACTGAGTCGTGCGAGTTCATCGGCATTGTACTCGTGTGGACCAAAGTAGTAGAGCTCAGCGGTTGGGTAGATATCACGCACTGCTTCAGCCACTGCAATGAGTGGATAAAAGTGTCCGCCGGTTCCGCCACCAACAAGTGCAATCTTCATACCTGGTAATACTATCACGCGCCTCGCTTCGTTTCGCGATACTTGGACACATTAAGGACAATACCAACCATAGTGAGAGTCGCCAAAAGCGCCGTACCACCATGACTAATAAATGGCAATGGGAGCCCAGAGAGTGGTGCGACGCCGAGCATGGCGCCAATATTAAGGAAAGCCTGGCAGATGATAAGTGTCATAAAACCAACCACGAGGAGGGTGCCAAAAAGATCGGGTGCTTGTCCAGCAATCTTGTACCCCCGGAAGGTAAAACCAAGGTAGAGGAGAATGAGGAGACTCGACCCGACAAAACCAAATTCTTCGGCATAGACTGCAAAGATGGAGTCACCAATTGGTTCGGGGAGGTATTCAAATTTTTGGATACTTTGGCCAAAGCCGCGACCAGAAAACCCTCCCGAGCCAACCGCGATCAGGGACTGCTGAATCTGGTACCCACTACCAAGCGGATCGCGTTCGGGATGGAGGAAGGTAGTGAGACGGTCCATGATGTAGGGACGCACCATGGCCACAATAGCGAGGAGGAGCACAGCTGATACAAACATGAGACCCACATCACGCCAACGACCGCCAGCGGTAACAAACATCGCCATTGCAGCGGCACCCATGATTAAGAAGGTGTCAGTGTCCGGCTGCAAGAGCATAACGAATCCAACACTCCCGACAATTGCGACAAATGGCAATGTGCCTTTAACGGTATCCGTAATAACGTCGCGCATACCGGAGAGCCAGGTAGCGACGTAGATAATAAATCCAAGCTTCAAAAGTTCAGCTGGCTGGAGGGTAAAGCCACCAATGGAAATCCAGCGTGTCGCTCCCCCGTGTGTCATACCGAGTCCCGGGATAAACACAGCGAGCGTGAGGAGGACGGTGAGAAGAAAGATGTAAAACGCGTAGCGACGGAGGTGGCGGTAGTGGAGCTGCGACATCGCAAAGAGCGCAATTCCCCCACCGACGATACCAAAGAGGAATTGACTCGTCGCGACACTCCCGAAGCTGGCTCCATCACGCGCGAGGAGTCCAAGTGACGCTGAAGAGAAAATCAAAAAACCAAACCCCACGAGGAGGGCGACAAATAAGGCGAGGACTTTGTCGATAGATTTGCTTGGTGGGTTTTTCATAATCTACATTATTGTCGCAAGGACGAGTCCTGACACAGCACACATTATGCTGATAACCCAATACCGCATGGTCACTTTAGTGCTTGGCCAGCCAATCGCTTCGAAGTGGTGATGCAGTGGTGCAATGCGGAAGAGTTTCTTGCCGGTGGCTTTGCGGTACGAAAGCTGAAGGACGTTGGAGATTACAGTTGCAAGGAGCGGTAGTCCAATAATTGGGAGTAGCGTAATACCATGCCCTCCACCAAGTTCGTCAGTCATAAAGACAATAACAGCGAGCGATAGCGTGAGTGCCATCGAGCCAGTCTCCGTCATCCAAAAGCGGGCGGGTGGAATATTGAACCACAAGAAGGCTAAGATACCGCCAGCGATGGTGGCACTAAGGGCGGCAATATCATACTGCGATTGCACAAAAGCCACCCCAGCGTACGACAAGAAGACTGCTGTAAAGACACCACCAGAGAGACCGTCAATCCCATCAATGACACCACTGGCGTAGAGTGATATTGTCAAAAAGATAAAAAACGGTACGATGAGCCACCCAACATACAATGCCCCATCAAACGGAATACCAATCGCATCAACACCAAGCTTCGCATAAAACCAGTACCCAATGCCACCGGCGAGCACAGAAATGATAATGAGACGGATACGGAGTGAGAGTCCTTTGCCACCGTGTACGACGTCGTAGTAGTCATTAAGAAAACCAATACCAGCGCCAATAATCAGAGCAGCTACCGGTATCCAGGTCTGGGCGCGACTAAGGAAATACACTGATGCCCACTGACTCGCCGGGAAGGCAGTCTCAATGAGGCCTAACGCCACTATGGTCAGCAGCACACTACTCCAGATAACAATCCCACCCATGCGCGGGGTCTTTACCTCCCCTTCACCCTTGAGGCGGTTGAACTCGGTGGCGACATGCCCACCCATGGCGGTTTTGCCACCCTGCTTCTTCCAGACTTTATACTTAAAAAGATAGTACGTAATGAGTGGTGTGATGATGAGTCCAATCACAAAGGCCATAATAGCCGGGACAAACACTTTGATAATTGGGTATTCCATAAGATGTATACATTATAGCGATTCATCCGCCGTTTTAAAGGCTTGCCGGACACTCTTCGTGAGCGCGAGTACGTCACTGAAACGGTCTTCGTAGGTCGAACCAAGGACCGTGATGATAATTGGACGATTATACCCTGCGTCAAAGGCGACGGTAAGATTGCCTTGTGCGAGGTCGGTGTAGCCCGTCTTTGAACCAAGGAGGCCCGGGATGGCAAAGATATCCGGGTTAGTGTTCTCGGCCTCGTGATAGGTGCCGTCGGTGGCAACGATACGATCATAGGCTTCGGTCGTCGGTGCGAGGATGTCTGGGTAGTTGCGGAGGATATAGCTCATGAGGAAGGTTACATCGCGCGCACTCCCGTAGGCACCAGCTTCAGTTGGTGAGAGATCGAGACCGGTAGCGTTATAAAACGTAAATGACTCAAGTTCGAGCTCTTCAGCAGTGATATTCATCGCCTCGACAAAGGCTCGTCCACCTTCGTCTTCTACTAGTATGTTCCCTACCCCGTTGGCAAGGGTGTACGCAGCGTCGTTAGATGACGCAAGCATAGCATAGTCGCGGAGTTCACGAGCAATGAGGGTCTCACCAGCCCGGAGGCCACTCGCACTCGCTTGTGTGGTGGCGCGCTCGGGCACACGGAGTCGGGTGTCATCGGTCACGAGCTCACGCGCCACGAGTGCAGTCATGAGCTTCGTGATTGAGGCGAGCGGTAGGCTCTTATCGGCATTTTTGGTATAGAGGGCACGATTACCAACGACGTCATAGACATAGACGGCATGGGCCTGAAGTGGTGGTGGGATAATTTCCGGAATGATAGGAATCTCCTCGGCGGTGGCAGTTACTGCCGCTACATTATTGTTTGGTGTGCCAGGCTTCCCCTTAAAGAGGTACGGCACTACTACCCCACCGAGGAGTCCACCAAGGACCGCCATCAGGACCAAAAACTGCGCCAAGGCTGGAAAGTGTCGTGGGTTCTTGGCTGGTGTCGCCGCTACATCGATGAATTCGCCGTCACTCATACGCTCTCTTTAACTACGGCTTCGTCTGTCTCGTCAATATCGTCTGTCACGGTATCGTTTTCGGACGCGTGTTCAGCAGTGAAGGTTTCAAGCGCATCAGTAATGCGGGCAAATTCGGTGAGGCCTTCCTTCCGGTCGACACCAAGGTGAGCAAGGAGACTTGGGGTGGCCTTAAAGAGATAGCCGCTTCCCTGCTTCTCACCACGTTCGATGAGTCCGCGGATGAGGAGATTGCGAAGGATAAAAGAAGAGTTCACCCCACGGATCTTGTCGATATCACTGCGGGAAATTGGACCGCGATAGAGAACGATGGCGAGCGTCTCCGCACCAGCCTTACCAATATCACTTTTGATATCTTGTTTGCGCAGTTCTTCAATGAATGGTGCGAGGATGGGTGCCGTCACGAGCTCGATGTCCGTATCGGTTTCAAGGAGACGAGTAGCTCCTCCTTCTAGACGGGCCCGGAGTGTATCTAGGGTCGTGCGGAGGTCTTCTTCAGACACGGCAAATTGCTTGGCGAGCATCGCTTTTTTGAGTGGCTGGGACTTATAGAAAAGCAGTCCTTCGATGAGGATATCGAGTGGCATATTACTTACAGTGTATCACAATTTTGGGGCGGAAAAACGTAGTTTTTCCGCCCCCGTTTGTTGACAACCAAGCACTAAATTGACTAGTAATACCGCGGGGTCCCTTCTTTCTCGAGTTCAATTTCAATATCATCAAATCGTCCGATTTGCTTCACAAGCACATTCCCTTGCTTTACGAGTTCAAGAATCGCCAAAAATCCCACAATAACGGTCTTGTGTTCGGTGGCTTCTTTACGGATATCGGAGAACTTGGCCTTAAGCTGGGTTTCAATGCGGCGCTGGAGACTTGCCATCATATCCTCGAGACTAATCGAAGCTTTGACCTGCACCTTTGGCTTAATCTCTTTCTTCGGGAGATTTTGGAGGACATTCCACATGGCGGTATGGAGTTCCCCTATCGTGCACCAGGTATCAGGTATAAAGAGCGGATTTTTTGGTGCCACAAAGCGTCGGCTATACATGATCTGCTTCCCGAACTGGGTGGCAAGCACCTGCCCCGCATCACGATAAATCTGATATTGCCGTAGACGCTCTTCAAGATCATCGATAGTTGCCTCTTCTTCTTTGGTGAGTTCAAGGACCGGGAGAAGCGATTTTGATTTGATAAGGAGGAGTGTGGCAGCGAGTCCAATGAACTGGGCAGTATTTGGGAGTGACTTCTCCTGCATCTCACTGACGCGACGAATATACTCGTCGGTTACTTCCGCAAGCGAGATGTCGTTGATGAGGAGCTTCCGCTTCTCACACAGCTCAATAAGGAGTTCGAGTGGTCCCTCAAACACGTGTGTTTTAATCGAAAAATCGAGTGTACCTCCTATTGCCATAGGACAATAGTATCATATGTCTTCTGGTGTTGTTATTGCGTGTGTAGCCATCACCTCCTTCCGTCATTGCGAAGAGGAGTGATTAGCGACGACGAAGCAATCCAGACTGTCGTGATAAAGTCGTCTGGATTGCCATGCTTTGTTCGTTTTACCCACAACGCTCACAATGATGGTCGGCTGTAGCTGATGTTGCTACCGACTACTTCGCTGGATAATATTCCTTTGTTTCTTCGTAGAGGACATCATCAAACCGTTTAAGAATAGGAAAAGCGTCAAGATACTTTGCACGGTGTTTGCGGTACTCGTCTGCCTCCCATTGCATCGGATAGTGGTCAGGAACCGAAATCCCCTTCTGCTTGAGGAAATAGAGGTGGAACATTGGTTCCATTTTATCGATAGCTTTTACAAATTTCGCTTCAGTACTAGCTCTGTTGGCATATGTATCATAAATAGTAGTGAGTGTATCTTTGAGGTGAACTGGGGCTGTGGCAATCAGCATTATTTCGGCCTCCTTCTCAGCCTCTTCGTGAGCCAGTGTTTTTGTTTTTGTGGTCATGTCACTCACCACCGCTTCAGCCATATCATACCAGGTGGCCATATGGTAAACGAGATTGATATCAAATTCTTTCTCGCTATCAATGACGGGCAAAAAGTAATTGAGAAGCACCTGCATGCCAAACACGTGTTCTGCGACTGACTCGGTATAGTCTCCTTCACGGTCCTTCGCTCAGCGGATTG
>CALMKR010000234.1 GCA_937867625.1 uncultured bacterium
AGTATAGTGACCTCATGATCCTCCCGCTCATTACTCCGCGACTGGACGAAATGTCGAGCGCGATTCCGCGATACAACCACAAACGAGGCCAAAATGGCGATCACACCAATCACAACCAAAAGCTCAATTAAAGTAAATCCTCCAGCTTCAACCGTCCGTGCACTTTTATATTGCATAAAAAATGAACTATTGAAATAAAGAACACTCCAACGCCGTACGAAATAATTATGACACCAAAAATAATCCAACAGAATTATTGGGTTGTGAATATCTTCATAATCTGTTAACCGAGCTGAGAAAGAAACTTATTGGGTAGTGCGGTGAAATAATTCGGCCACTTTTTTAACGGGTTCAAAAACAGCAAGGTCGTTAATACTACCTTGGTTTACAAAAGCAATTTCAGTACACTCTTCAGAAGGAATAAAGTCCAGTGACTGTAGTACTGTTTCATACAACACATTGGCAATCCAAATACCCTTTCCCGGCTCAGACTGTGCCGTCACGAAATAAGAAGGATGCTCACTGATACTGAGTACACCGACTCCCATTTCTTCTGATATCTCACGTTTTAAATCTGTTTGAGGATCAGCACCCCAATCCAAACCACCGCCAGGGAACTCCCATAACCCGCTGTCTTTTTTACAAATTAAAAACTTGTCTCTATCTGCATTCAAAACCAAGGCCTTTATACTTACTCGGTAAAATCTATCTGGGATATTGTCCATGATACTAGTATACCAAAATTAGACTCATTCAGAGTTGTAGGCTGCGGCTTCCTAACAGAATCAGGAATCTAGTTAATTTCCTTATTCACTGCCATCACTTCAATCCATGCTTCAGGGATACCAAAGTGCGGATGACCAACAAACAACTCTGCCGCCGCCTCAAGCGATTCCGCTTCGATAAAGGAATACATCATGATGTCATTGCGAGCATCTTCGACGCCAGCTGCGGTAATACGCTTCGGCTTCCCGACTCCAGCGGTCTCAGTGATTACTCCAGCATGTGCTGCCATCCAGGTATTCCAGGTTGCTTGCATCTCTACCTCCTGTGCCTTACGCACATCTTCTGGTAATTGCATCCAGCCATCGAGGCCCGTGTGGGGCATTTGATATGTGACAAAAAATTTCATATGGATTAAGTATATACCAGAAACCAGCATCTATTGTACTGGCTTGGTATTTTTGACCACGGTATAGGTAAAGCGGTACGAGGACTCAGGGATGGCCTCCTCACCCTTATCAGGTGCCACCGCGGTCAGGGTGACCGTATAGTCTCCAAACGTCTGTGGCTTCCCAAGGGTGAGTACATGTTCGCCGTGTGAGACCGGAGTCGAGAGGATGGTCTGCACCTCTACTGTGCCCGCCCAGATACACGCGACCTCAGCCGGACAGCGACTATCTGATACGAGCTTCTTTGGACCAACAATGACGCCAAGACCCGCCGCTGTTCCCCCGAGATACGTCGTGAGTGTAGTTGAGGCTGCCTCTACCGCAGGACAGGCCGCAAACTCGCATTGTGGACCGCTCCGCCCCACACTCGAGCCGTCAGGACAGAGTTTCGCATCACCGTCACAGGCGACTGGTGCTGGCGCTTCTTCTCCGGCAACGACCAGTGACCCGGTAATCGTAAATATCCCCTTCACCCCATACTGCTGCCAGCGGTCGGTACTGAGGCGCTCAATAGGTGTCACTACACCAGAGACCTCAAACGTATCTCCAATCGTGAGCTTCTCTTGCTCCTTGGGGAGCGTCGCGAAATCAACCGCATAGTATTCACCGGCAGCAGTTTTGATTCCCAGTTCACAGATATCTCTCACCGCATTGGCGGTAGATACAAGACAGACGTACTCACCCATGAGCTTCGCCTCGTATGGTTCAAAGCTCTGCTCGACTGGAGGTTGCTTCTCGTTATAGATATAAGAATTTAGTACAAAAAAGCCGGCCAGTAGTATCACCGCACCAAACAGGACCGCCGGGATGACTTTGTTACTCATAGAGATAGTATATACCTCTTGGAGGTTATGCAAAATTAGAAAGAGCGCTGGTCAGGCGCCCTAAGTGTTGTGACCATCTTCTGGCAAGTTAGAAGTTGCCAGTGTCGCTGGTGTCGCTGGTGTCGCTGTCATCGCGACGGATGTCATCGTCATCGATGTAGACAGGTTGCGACGGATCGGACGGATGACGCGCCATTGCCTGGTCGATCATCACTCCGAGGACAACCAACCGAGCGGGAGTATCATCGTCATCACTCCCGTGCTCTTCCGGACGCCGCAGACCGGCCGCAGCCTGATGCAGCGTGGGCGTGTGGCTGCAGTCGGCCGCCCGAGCTACACGAGGCGACGTGACCTGGCTTGAGGGCGGATAGAGCCAGGCGTAGAACGCCCTCGCAACAAGCAAAACAAAGCCTACCACCAGGAGCGACAGAATAAAGTACTTGGCTTCCATCGAAGCTCTCCTTTCAGAGCTATTTCATCAACCAATATTATGCACGATATCTAGTGTTTTGTCAAACACAATGCAGCACCCTTTTTTTCCCGTACTTAGGCAGCAGACTGCACAATTTCCTCTGGCAGATCAAGTGTCTTTACCTCACGTGTGAAAAAGCGGTCAAAAAAGGCGAGTCGTACACCCACGAGCTCAAGCCCAATGGCGAGCGGAACAAACCCCGGCAGAATCGGCAAAATGAGTCCCAAAATACCAAAAACAATGAGGGCTACCCCTACTGTCTTTCGCAACCAATGACGTGAGTAAATGTATGTTTTCACAACCAAGTAGTGTTTATATTCCCTTTGACGGAGCGTAGTGTACTTTCTTACAGAAAGAGCCAAAATGGGGTAAAAATTGGCAAAATACTCGTAGATTTGGACCCCAACTACCCTGTGGCCAACAGTACCCAGACTGCAGCAAAACAGACAAAGGTCGTGACCCCGGCCGTCAGCTGGTACCGGGAGAATCGCCGACTGACAAAGACGATGGTCGTCCCCATCACGACCCAAAAGACCCAGGCGAAGAGGAAGTCAGTCCCGGTCCAATTCCAGCCGTCGACGAAGGTATTCCCGAGGAGCGGGATGATGAGAGCGACCGCGCTACCCAGCATGATTTTGAGGAGGGTTTTCATACTTGGTAGAACCAAGGAGGTGGTGGAAAGGTTGCTTTGAATCTACTGTTTTAGTATGGCGTTAGTGATTTCTTGTGCCCGACTATTGTAATCTTCGCCTACCTTTACCCTTTCGAGTTTCAGTCCGACGGTTTCGTACAATTTTTCTATAAACTCATCTCTAGTAATCATTTTCTCACTTCCGTGAGACTTACCATCGAGTTCGATGGCGAGGACAACTTTTGACTGCTCAATATCCCAAATAAGAA
>CALMKR010000235.1 GCA_937867625.1 uncultured bacterium
CCATCGGTATCCATCAACGGGACAATGACCGTCTCGTAAAAACGCTCTCTGAGCTGCGTGACCTCGGGAACACCATCATCGTGGTCGAACACGATGAGGATACTATCTACGCGTCAGATTACATCGTCGATATTGGCCCGGGTGCTGGTATTCACGGTGGTGAGGTAGTGGTCTCGGGTTGGCTTGAAGACCTGCTTAAGGCCAAGAAGAATGACTCTGGCTCATCAACCCTGGCCTACCTCCGCCACGAAAAATCTATCCCAATTCCTGATCGTCGCACAGGTGAAAAAGGTTCGCTCAAGATCAAAGGTGGCAAGGCCTTTAACATCAAGAACATGAACATCGACATCCCACTCGGGCGTCTGATTTGTGTCACTGGTGTCTCAGGGTCTGGTAAGTCGACCTTCATGTACGAAATTGTCGACAAGAATCTCAAAGCCCGTCTCGAAAAAGCCTACCGTACAGCCAAGACCTTCAACTGTGCAAGCTTCACGGGTAGCGAGTACCTCGGTCGGTCAATCCTAATTGACCAATCGCCAATTGGTCGTACGCCACGTTCGAACCCGGCGACGTACACTGGTGCCTTCACCCATATTCGTGATCTCTTTGCCGCCAGTGGCGAAGCTCGGGCTCGTGGTTGGAAGCCAGGTCGTTTCTCCTTTAACGTGAAGGGTGGCCGCTGCGAGGCCTGTCAGGGTAACGGCGAGATTGCGGTCGAGATGCACTTCCTCCCAACCGTGTATGTCGAGTGCGATGTCTGTGAAGGCAAGCGCTTCACCAAGGAAACCCTTGAAGTCACCTACAAGAAAAAGAACATCTACCAAATCCTCGAGATGACCATCGAAGAGGCGTATGAATTCTACAAAGATGTACCCGCGATTGAAGAGCGCCTCAAGACCCTCCTTGATGTAGGGCTCTCGTACCTGAAGCTCGGCCAAAGTGCGACCACGCTCTCTGGTGGAGAAGCCCAGCGTGTGAAGATAGCGTCTGAACTCTACAAGCCGCATACTCAAAAGACTATCTACTTGCTTGATGAACCAACGATTGGTCTCCATTACGACGATGTGCGCAAGCTTATCGAGATTCTCCAGGAGCTTGTGAACAAGGGCAACACGGTGATGGTTATCGAACACAACCTCGATTTGGTTAAGTGTGCGGACTATGTCATCGATATTGGCCCAGAGGGAGGTGCTGGTGGAGGGGAAGTAGTAGCCAAGGGTACTCCTGAAGAAGTGGCTGAGAATCCCAAATCACATACCGGCCGCTATCTGAAGAAAGTGTTGTAGTAGTATCCATAAAGAGCCGTCCTTCGTGGAAACGAAGGACGGCTCTTGTCAGGCACTTAATCACAGCCGGCTAAGTCGCAAGTTGGTAATCAGGAGTATTATTGAATGTAGGAGAGTTCCACTAGGGAGTACAACTAAATGAATGGCTATAACTGGCCGAGCGGCGTCGCAGGTAGCGCTGGAGAACGAATCGATCGACTCGAACGCAGACGCGACCCCGGTCCACTACCTGACAATCCAAAGTTGGACACACACGTCCCTCCGGCGTCAACGACACAGCAGGAAGGTTTAAGCGGTCCCGATCCGGGTCTGCGAACCCTCTACGGCTGACGCCCAGGTCCTTCAAGATGATTGCCGCCCTCACGTAGGGCGGTTTTCGCTTTTTGTGATAGAGTATTTTTGCCATGACCAAAAGTGACCTCAAAAATCACGACCTACCAGATACACCCGGGGTGTACTTTTTTCTTGATACCAACAAAGCGATCCTCTACATCGGTAAAGCCACATCACTCAAGAACCGCGTCCGCAGCTATTTCGCGAACGACATCAAAGATAAGCGTTCGGAACTCATCGAGAACATGGTGGCTGAAGCGGCTTCAATTGAAGTGACGGCTACCGAAAGTGTGCTCGAAGCGCTCATCCTCGAAACGAATCTCATCCGTAGCCACAAACCACGGTACAACACGCGAAGCAAGGACGATAAATCCTATAATCACCTCGTGATCACAAACGAACCCTGGCCACGAGTACTGGTCGTCCGCGGCAAAGACCTCACCGAACAGTTCAGCGAAAAAGAAATCAAATATCACTTTGGCCCGTTCCCAAGTGGCGGTCTCCTGCGTGAGGCCCTCAAGATCGTGCGTAAGCTCTTCCAATTCTACGACACCAATGAACCAGTGGGAACCGAAAAGACCAAGCTCGCTCGTGGCAAGGTCGACTTCAATCGACAGATAGGTCTCTACCCAAATCACACGGACAAAGCTATCTACGACCGTACCATCAGACACCTCAAGCTCTTTTTTGATGGCAAGAAGAAGGAAATCATCAAAGAACTCACTCGCGATATGCACCACGAGGCCAAGCTCGAACATTTTGAGATGGCGAACAAAATCAAAAAGCAGATATTTGCCCTTGAACACATCCAAGATATCGCGCTGATCAAAGCTGAACGAGCGACCGTGCGTACCGGGCGCACGCTACGTATCGAAGCGTACGACGTCGCGCATATGGACGGGAAGGATATGGTCGGTGTGATGACCGTGGTCGAAGGAAGTGAACCCCAAAAGGACGAATATCGTAAGTTCAAGATTAAAACACTTAAAGACGCGAACGATCCAGCTGCGCTCAAGGAAGTCCTGACGCGCCGTCTCGCGCACCCGGAGTGGCCGTTTCCAAATATCATCGTAGTTGATGGTAACGAGGTGCAAAAGCGCACCGCTGAGCTGATACTGGCCGAATATGGTCTCCTTGTTCCCGTGGTGGCGGTCGTCAAAGACGACCGCCACAAAGCCCACCATATCCTCGGACCTGAGCCACTTATCGAAGCGCACAAGCTCGAAATCCTCCACGCCAACGCCGAAGCCCACCGCTTCTCCATCACCTATTTCCGCCAAAAGCAACGCAAACGAACACTCCAGTAATAATATTTATTAACATAGACAAAACCCTATTTTGTTGTATTATGTTTGTGTAAGTACAACATTGTTTTTTGACCTGGAGGTCCAAATGTCCGACGAACCGAAATTCACCCGTCTGCTTGATGGGCTCATGCAGCGACGCACAGTGGTGCTTGAAGGCAAAATCAACGCCGAGCAAATAAACAATTTGCTTCTGCGGCTGCTACATCTGCAGCTTGAATCTTCAGAACCCATCACCTTGCTGATCGACAGTGGCGGTGGAAGCGTCAGTGACGCACTCCGTCTCTGTGACGTGATGACGACGGTGCTTCATGCGCCAGTCAATGGGGTTGTGGTGGGGATGTGCGGTTCAGCAGCAACGTTTGTTTTGCTCCACTGCAATACAAGATCAGGGACTATCCACTCTCGCTACGTGATCCATTCGGGTACGAAGCACAACCTTTCGTTGCCCATCAATGGAAGTGTGGTGAAGCATCTTGAGCAACTGCTTGCCGAAACGAAACGAGTCGAAACAACCATCACCTCAATGTACATGCGTCAGCTCAACAAGACACAAGCAGAAGTGGAGGAGCTCATCGGACGTGGCGATCAGACGTTTGATGCGGTGATGTCGGCGACTGAGGCCCAAGAGATCGGACTCATCGAAGCCATCCTTGATGCGAAGTTGACAATTTTCAGTTAGTTTCGAACAGCCCACGAAGCGAAAGTCCCCGGACTCGTTTCGGGGGCTGCTTTGTTTCTTGATTTTCAAAGTCTTGTGCTAAAATATCCACATGACCAAGACTCGAGTCGCAGTTTTGCGTGGAGGGCCTAGTAGTGAATACGACGTGTCGATGCAGACCGGCGCAGGTGTCCTTCGTGCCCTTGGTGACCTCGGTTACCATGTCGTCGATGTCACTGTCTCAAAAGCCGGTGAATGGATTGTCGACGGTCGCGTCAAAGACCCGGATAAGGCTCTCCTCACCACCGACGTCGTCTTTATCGCCATGCATGGCGCCTATGGCGAGGACGGTACCGTCCAGCGTATCTGTGAGCGCCTCCATATCCCATTTACCGGGAGCAACTCCTTCGCCTCGGCCATGGCCTTTAACAAAGATATGACCAAGCGAGCACTCCGTGAACACATCTTCCACCTGCCACGCCACGTCCGCGTGACGAGCGACAACCTCCTTGATATTGAAGCAGTTTCAAATGTAATAGCAGACAGCTTTGGTCCGACCTATGTACTCAAGCCGACAAGTAGTGGTTCGTCCCATGGTGTACAAATCGTCCGTAGCGAAAACCTCAAGGATGCCCTTCAGGCCGCCGTCTCACAATACGGAGAGTGTATGGTAGAAGAGCATATACAGGGGACAGAAGCCACCTGTGCGGTCTTGGGCGACTTCCGCGATAATGATCTCTATTGTCTTCCGGCTATTGAGATTGTGCCACGAAGCGACCGTGCCTTCTTTGATGAGACGGCCAAGTACGATGGAAGTACCGCAGAACTCTGTCCCGGCCGTTTCTCCTACGAAGAGAAGGAGAAAATTGCTGAATTAGCTGAGACGGTACATCGCGTTCTTGGCCTCTCGCAGTACTCACGCACTGACTGTATCGTCAAAGATGGGGAAGTGTACTTCCTTGAAGTGAATACCCTCCCAGGACTGACGAGTGAGTCCCTCTTCCCGAAGGCGGCCGCTGCGGTGGGACTGAGCTTTAATGATCTCATTGATCACCTTGTGCGTACCGCGCGCGTCTATTCGTAATATGGCCAAAGTCACCATAACAACCAAGACGACGAAGCCAAAGACTGCCAAGAAGGCGGCCGCGGTGCCAAAGGTGCCTCAAAAGCGCCTCCGTGCCCTGGGTACCCATTGGACACATGACCAAAAGAAGCAGACACTCGTCGGCGAGTTTGCTTTTTCTCGCTACCTCGACGCCTTTATGTTTGCGACCCGTATCACCGTCTACGCCGAAGTGGAGAAGCACTATCCCGAAATCTGCATCACCCCCGAACTCGTAAAAGTTACCCTCACCACACCCGGTATCAACGCCGTGACCGAAGCGGATCTCCATATGGCCGAGCGCATCAATCGTATTACTGCCAGTCGTCGTTAGTCACTGCATAAAACTTTTTCAACACACAGACCACACAAACAGTGCCGCAAGGGACTATACTGTACCTATATGAATTTAGAAGGTACAAAACACGAAAAGGCCGTACTTGTTGTACTGGCATACATTATTGGTCTCACTTCAGGTTTTATTGGTTTTGGTATCACCCAAGGCCTGACCACCCAAACTATCGAAGTAACCGCCACACCCGAATTTATTCCAGACGGTTACACAAGCCCAGATACCCCACCACCAAGTGAGGAGGCAGCTGCACCAGCGAGTGAAGAAGTGGCTCGCTACGAAGACGGCAAGCTCTATGCCTATGTGCATGGTGACCGTTTTGTTCTCTCACTCAGTAGTGAAGTAATGCCAGTGGAGAATGTTGAGGGCTTCGCTACCCAGGGTATTCACAAGAAGATCCCAACCTACAGCACCTCTGCCGACGGCCGTTTTGTTCATTTCTGTGAACAACAGACAGATGCTGACGAATGTACCCACTTTATTTTTGATGCCGACGAAAACGTGATCCAACCAGTTTCTTTTGATGGTAAGAAATTCATTACTTCAATTAGTGACGCTCTCACCGCGGCTTGGCAGGGAGACACCATCACCATCGGTCTCTACAGCTCGGCAGCTGTCGCAACCCCATGGAAACTCCAGTCTCTCGAATAGTCCTATTGACTATTTAGCCCAGATTAAGTAGTATATGCACCAGCTTTGCAGGTGTCGCGCTTGCAAAACTACCCTGGCACTGCGGTTTTACCACATTGCCATCTGGGCCCGTAGCTCACTTGGTAGAGCGCCTCATTTGCACTGAGGAGGCAGGGAGTTCGAATCTTCTCGGGTCCACAATAGCAGACCGCCACACGTAAGTGTTGCGGTCTTTGCTATTTTGCGACCCGAGAAGATTCGAACCGAGCGTCGGGGACCCGCTGGGTCGACGCGAGTGGGGGTCGAGCGAATGAGCTAGATTATGAGCTTGCGAAATAATATAGCCACGAGAGTGACCGAATCTTCTCGGGTGGGGTCGAGAACACTTAGTAGATTGGGAACGAAGTGAACCAATATACTTAGTGATTTGTGACCACGAGACAGGACTAGATTGTGAGTGAATACGAAACAATATAGCTCGGTGACCGTCAGGACGAATCGCGAGGGCCCATAACGTATGTGAACCAATATACTTACTGATTCGCAACCATCCCAGTTGTAACCATATAATCTACACACCAAACCGCGGCCTTTTTCTTTTCCTAATCAAAATGGCGCCCGGTAGTCCCAGGCGCCTCTTCACTTATTTTCAATCTGCGGCTGCTGACGTCGAAACGTTCGAAAGGCCGACGTTGCAAAGGGGAATCTTTCCTTTCCGCCAGAATCACTCTCTGTCTCGTACATCACTGTCGTGAGAATGTACTCAGGCTCGTCTGCACGCACGACCAGCGAATAGATTGCCTGTTCGGTAACCGACATAATGAGCCAAACTCCCCCAGCCCAGAGGATAAGCCGATCCTGATAGGGAATCAGTATCTTCAACTTATTTATGTCCTGCTTCCACTCATTAATCATTATGTTCAGACCTGAGTCCACTGGCATCACGACATGCATCAAACCCGGTTTGGCAAAGAAGACTATCGAAGCCTGTGGCTCCTCATGAGTAGGGAAGCCGCTATTGCCAAGCGTATAACAGTGTCCCGGCTGTATCGAACCCCCGTTCATTGGTATCATTGGCCACCCTCCGATATTACTCGTCTACATTTATACTGACACAGGAACCGCTTTCTGCCAAGAAATCATGACTGTGGTATTACCAAGTATCCTTATAATTTGGATGTTGATTGGTATACTTGTATAATAAAGGATATTTAGTCGCAAGGGGTTGTGTTGGTAATTTAAATATGGATAAACATTCAGTACAAAAACTTGACGGAAAGAATCCGAGCGCAATCACTGATAAGCTTGAAATGCTCCAGCGACTTATGCCTGAGGCTTTTGTTGACGGCAAACTTGACCCCTCACTTCTGGCGAAAAATCTCAATACGGAGGCAAGTACAGTATCTGAAGATGGTGAGCGTTATGGGCTCACTTGGCCAGGGAAGAAGCTGGCCTTTGAAGAAGTGGCCAAGCAGACATACTGCACACTGACTCTAGATGAAGCCGCAAGTAGTGAAAGCTGGAAGGAGAGTAACAATATCTTCATTGAGGGAGAAAATCTCGAAACGCTTCGAGTACTCCAAAAGGCCTACTTCAACAAAGTAAAGATGATCTATATCGATCCGCCATACAATACTGGCAAGGATTTTGTTTACCATGACAACTATCGTCAGACTGAGGAAGAATACTGCGACGATTGTAACGTGACAGAAAACGGCCACCTCAAGAAAGCACACAAGCTCAACACACGCGATAGCGGGCGATTTCACAGTGACTGGCTCACGATGATGCACCCACGATTATTCTTGGCTCGTAATCTCCTGCGAGATGATGGCGTGATCTTTGTATCTATTGATGACAATGAAGTTCATAATCTACGAATGCTGATGAACGAAATTTTTGGCGAGGAAAATGTTACCCAAATGATCTGGCATAAGCTTGATGAAAAAGGTAACTCGGTTAAAAAAACGGTTGGTAACGGATTCAAAAGAGAACATGAGTATATTCTGGTTGCGACAAAATCTGACAGTTTTGTGTTCAATGATCGCAGAGTCAAGCCAAAGGGTACGTTTTCTAACCCCGACAGTGACCCGAGAGGTAATTGGTTTTCAGCAATTATTTCATATGATGATGACCATTCAAATGAAAACTCAGAATATTATTATGAGATTCAGTCACCATCAGGAATTAGATGGGCAAGGCAATGGCAGGTAAAAAAAGATGAAATCGCAGTTTTGTTGTAGATCAAAAAAATCTATTTCGTCA
>CALMKR010000236.1 GCA_937867625.1 uncultured bacterium
TTTACTTCGACCTAACTTTTTAACCGAGATTAATGAACTCGTAGAGAAGGTTGGTCAAAAGATCATTGCCATAAATCTTAACGGCAAGCCTATCGATGACATGAGAGACATAGCTATAAAACTTGGTACTCAAATGGATGGGGAGATGGACGAGGAAAAGGCAAAAGCCGTTCTCTTTGCTTTAAGACAACTTTACAAACTCTGCAAGGGATTGGATGAAAAACTATGAGATTTGAATATAAAGGTAAGTTACTTTTTGCCTTTAACAGTACTGGATTTTCTTTACCCTATAGGGGAGATGAGCTTATTCGTCAGTGGATCTGGTCTAGGAAATACGTAGGTATCTACTCTGTCAATCTAAAAAAGGACTTTAGTAGCCTACGAGAATACTGGATGCATTTAGGGGAATTGCGAAAGCAAGAAGCTTTGCCTACTAACAAAGTTCGTGGTTACGCCACAGACGAGATTATTAAGCATTGGATACAAACTACGTTATTGTTTGGTTTCTACGTAGTGATGTATGACATAAACGTACAAAAGAAACCCGCTAATTTCTGGATCTCAATTCCTAAACCTGAACGGTTGGAATTGCTTAAAGACGTAGTCGTCCTAAGATGTTCGGACTTGAAAGAAGTAAAGAGCGTGTGTGATTCTATAAGCAGTGACTTTGCTACCGCCATAGGTGTACACGCAGGAGAAATTCAATACTGGAACGAAGACTTTAGGAGACTTGAAGATGGCAGAGATAAAACTTAAACCAATGTTGGCTGGTAAATATGACCAAGCCAAACAAAAGTATCCCGTGTACTTTCCCCCGAAGCTAGACGGCATCCGCTGTCTTATAACGGAAAAGGGTCCACTCAGCAGGATGCTTAAGGAAATTCCTAATTTACATATTAGAAATACCCTTAGTCATCTAGGTTTGGTTGGATTAGATGGGGAATTAATAATAGGTGATCCTAGAGATCCAGACGTCTATAGAAATACAACTTCTTCCGTAATGAGGATAAAAGGTGAACCTGAATTTACCTTTCATGTTTTCGATGACTTTATGGCCGGTGGAACTTGGGAAGAGAGATTCCAATCTATTATTAATGAAGACTCCTATGGTCACTATGAAGGTGTACCGGTCCAGTTAGTACCTCACCCACTAATCCTTAACGAAGCTCAATTAGAAGAGATGGAAGCTCAGTACCTTCTAGAAGGATATGAAGGCGGTATGCTTAGATCTCCTGATGGCCCATATAAAATGGGTCGTAGT
>CALMKR010000237.1 GCA_937867625.1 uncultured bacterium
TCGCTATCCATCTGTTTTGAAAAGAATGTACAAAAAGCGCCTGTTGGGCGCTTTTTGTTTGTGAGCTGGTGCGATTTACACATCCCCAGAGGTCGGAAAAGTTGGGCAAGAAAGGCAGTATACTAGAAGTATGGAATCAGTGACGTTGCCGCGCTTTTTGGAACCTCGTCTTTTGTCTTCTCATTTTCATATTGAGCCTGGTTCGGTGGTGGTGGATTACGGAGCTGGTCAAGGTGCCTATATTCCACACCTCGCCCGTAAGGTTGGTCACGCTGGTAAGGTAATCGCTTGTGAGGTGCAACGCCCGCTGGTCGATAGTCTCCATCGCCGCGCTCGCGAACTCGGCTACGAAAATGTCGAAGTGATTTGGTGTGATGTTGCGAGTCAGCACGGCACGAAGCTGCCCGACGCCACAGCCGACTTTGTTGTCATTATCAATACGCTTTATCAGATAGAAGACCTCGCTGCCGCTGTAGAAGAGGTATACCGAACGCTGCGTCCGCATGGTATTGTATATGTCGTTGATTGGATAGATAGTTTTGATGGTCTTGGTCCAGCGCCTGATATGGTTCGTACCCGAGACACCACCATTGATCTTTTTGAAGCGAACTACTTTATCTATGAACGCGAGTATCCAGCCGGTAGTTACCACTACGGTGTCTCATTTCGAAAACTATGAATCTCAGACCATTTGAATTATTCCTTGTCCTCGGTTTTGGTATTTTAGGCTTGCTGGCGCTTGGACTTTTGGCAACCTACAAACCACCCGCTGATACGACCAAGGTCGCCCTAGGTGCGGTCGAAATCTGGGGGACTCTTCCCGAAGACGCCTTCTACGCAACGTTGAAACCGCTACTCGAGACGCAGCCCTCATACGCAGCCATTTCGTACACCGAAAAGGATCCCTCCACTTTTGATAGTGAGGTTCTCAATGCCCTGGCCGAAGACCGTGGTCCAGACCTACTCTTGCTTCCGCACGAGGCACTTGTCTCATATCGGAGCAAGATCCAACCAATTCCGTTTGAAAATTTCCCCGCACGAGACTTTAAAAATCTCTATATTGACGGCGCCGAAATCTGGGCGATGAGTGATGGTGTGTACGGATACCCGCTTGCAATCGACCCCCTCGTGATGTACTGGAATCGCGATATTCTCTCGAGCAAAAATGTCCTTAATGCGCCCAAGACCTGGGAAGCGATAGTAAACGATATTGTACCGACGTTTGTGGAGCGAGACTTCAATCGCAATATCACGCTCAGTCCGGTGGCGTTTGGTGAATACCGTAATGTCACCAATGCTGCGGAGATTCTTTCGATGCTGACCATCCAAGGGGGGAGTAGTCTCGTAAGTGAAGGTTCTGAAGGTCGCTACATCATGGGGCTTAATCAGACCCCAGACAAAAGTCGAGCACCACTCGAAGCCGCAGCTACGTTTTATACAAATTTCGCCAGTCCAAGTAACCCACTCTATAGTTGGAACCGGGCCCGTCCGATTGATCGCGATGCCTTTTTGTCTGAAGACCTTATCCTTTACTTTGGCAAAGGAAGTGAAGCGCGTGGTATCGCGGCCCAGAACCCCAATTTGAACTTTGATATTGCGGAGGTGCCGCAAGGAGCTGCTGCCACCGTGCGCCGCACCTACGGTACCTTCTACGGCCTCTCGCTACTCAAATCTTCGGACAACAAGTCCGGCGCCTACCTCGCTATGCAGCTGATTGGCGGTGCAGACTTCTCGAAGGCAATGGCTGACTACCTTGATATGGCACCGGTCTACCGTTCTTCGCTGAGTGCTGGTTCTGCTGATACGTATGGTAGAATTATCTACACAACTGCTGTGGTGGCACGGGGCTGGCTATCGCCAGCCCCCACCAAGGTTGACGCTATCTTGGCCGAAATGGTAGAAGATATCCTTGCCAATCGCCAGCGTCCAGGTGAAGCTGCAGATGACGCAGTAGGGCGTATGAGTCAGGAGTATTAATTATGAATTTGTTATTGTAGCTATGAGTATTCTTCAAAAAATTGGTTTCTTGGCGATGTGTCTACCCGCGCTGTTTTTGGGTATGACTGTGAGTTTTGTGCGGGCTAGTGATCCACTGGTGTCCCCGACGGTGCAACCAGTCACCCTCAACAACCCTCTCCGCGTCAACTCAATTGAAGAACTTCTCGTTGCTATCCTTAATATCTTTATGGTCTTGATGATTCCAATCATTGTCTTTTTCATCATCTTGGCTGGTTTCAAATACGTCACTGCTCAAGGCAATCCTGGACAGATCGAAGAGGCCACCACTACCTTCACCTACGCTATTATCGGTGGAGTGTTGATTCTGGCTGCGGTAGCCATTGCCGAAATTATCAAAAACACTGTTGATAGCTTTGCAGCGTAAGGGTGGCTACTGGTATTTTTATGGAATCAACCCCAACCGACTTTGCAGGACTGGTGAACTTCTTTTTGGAGTTTGTAAATCTTGGCATCACCTTCATTTTTGCTATAGCATTCCTCGTTGTTCTCTGGAAGATGATAGATGCCTGGATAATCCACGCTGATGATCCAACTCGTCGCGAAGAGGGTACTACCATGGCTATCACGGCGGTTGTAGTGATGATTGTGATGGTGTCTATTTGGGGCATCCTGGCCCTCTTGACTGGTAATTCTTAAGTTGTCGCAAAAGACCAATACTCATATTAAGTAACTCATTAGAGGTGCTTTGTCGTATATGAAACTAAATTTTGTTTAACTTTTTTGTGTATTGCACACATTTGTTTTAGGAAGAGTCTTACTATTACACTGCGTCGGTTGTTCCTCTTTTGCTACGGCCGTCATTGCGAGCAATAGCGAAGCAATCCAGGTAGTTGTTCAACGCCAGTGACTTTTGCACACCTTGCTCTGTAACCCTTTAAAAATATACGTTTTCGTGTATAATAATAGCTGAAGCATACATATCCGCTTCTTTTATCGTATTTAGAATCTTATGAAATCATTCCTTTCTCTTGTTGTTTTGGCGAGTTTTGCTGTGGCACTTCCTGCTTCTGCGGCAACTTTTCTTGGTGGTGGTGATGGAGGTGAAATTGGTGAAGCTCTTGACGCAATCCTCAAGTTTATTGATGGAGTCGTTATCCCGTTTATCCTCTCTATTGGCTTCCTCATTTTTGTATGGGGAATGTTCAAGTACTTTATCCAGGGTGGTGCAAATGACGAAGCCAAAGAAAGTGGCAAGAGTCTCATTCTGTACGCAATTGCCGGATATGTAGTTATTCTCGCGTTCTGGGGAATTGTAAACATTTTGACCGGTGGTATTGGTCTTGATGAAGGTCTGCAGTACGCGCCACAGGCTACTCCAGCTGGTAACATATAATCTCCAACTAATTAATAACACAAAACCCCCTCTCAACCGAGAGGGGGTTTTGTGTTATACTATCCCTATCTATGTTGTCATTTTTTGTGAATATAGCTCAGGCGCAGGGTACCCCTGGCCAGCAGGAGGCTTATGAGTTTGTTGCCCGTGTTAATGAAATAATTCTATACCCACTGATTTCGCTTTTGATGGGGTTGGCACTCCTTATCTTCCTATATGGCTGTTACGAGTACATTAGTCATAGTAATGAAAGTAGTGCTCGTGAGACTGGTCAGATGCATATTCTCTGGGGGATAGTGGGTATGTTTATTATGCTTGTGGCGTACGGCATTCTTGGAATTGCTGCTGGTACCTTCGGACTTAGTGATGAGCTTGATTGTGCGAATGATCCATCAAATCGGAATTGTATTAATACTGAATTTCGTCCACTGGCGCCTGATGATCCTCGTCGATAATAATTATTAAAAAAGAAACCCCCGCCGAATAGACTGGCGGGGGTGATCGTTGTGTGGTGCGCCATCGTGGCGCAAGGAACTGATGTACTACTGGGCATAGGGTCGTCATTGTTTGACTGCCCAGATCTCCATCGTGACGGTCTTGCCTGTGGCGCTGAGGCCGTCTCTGAATTCCTCAGTGAATGCATAGTACCGCTGGAAGCCGGAGCTCCCAGTGGTATTGTACATGTAGTAACCCTCATGGTCGTACCCGGGGATACTTTCGTACCCCGGAAAGGCATGCCAATCGACCGAACTTCCTTCGGGAAGATAGACGGTTAGGGTGTCGTAAGGGCCGATGTTGGCGACGACGAGCCTGTGGCCCGGCGCCGCCGCGAGGTTGACAAAGTGGGGTTCCCCGAGGAGAGGGTTCGCTTCGTAGACGGTGGTCGCCGCCCCGGTCACGAACTCCTTCACCGGCTCCGGGACCGCGTAGGTCAAGGAGAGGTAGAAGGCGGTCGGGAGGACGAGAGCTGCTGCTGTCACGACGAAGAGGAGCGTCGCGATCTTGTGACCCTTGATGAGGTAGATGACGAACCCGACGACGCAGACAGCAAAGAAGAGGATTCCGAAGAATTTCTCCCAGTTGACTCCGGCGATAGCTTGCCAGTCGATGGACTTGCCGCCATAGGGGTCGGTCTTCACGAGACCCTGGGCAGCGCCCTGGATTTCGTTTTGTGCCGCCCCGAGGATCATTTCGGTTTCCTGCGGAGCAAGCTTCATCATGATCACGTAGGCACCGCCCACGATAATGCAGAAGCCAATAGCGGCAATGAGCAGATAGACTGAGGTGTTGCCCGGAATCAGTCGGTAGCGCCAGGCGCCGAAGACAAGAGTCAGGGCAATGACGGCAAGCGAGATGACCCCGAACCACCCGATCTCTCGGATGGCGTCTTCGAGCCATGTCGGCAGGCTGGCGCCTGGCGAGACGTAGCTCATCACGGTGAAGTAGATGCCGATGCCGGCAACTACCACCGCGCCGAAGGCGAAGGCGACTCGCGTCCCCTTCGCCGAGAAGTCGGTGAGGCCCCACTTCTTGATGAGGCGCTCACCGACGACGTAGACGAACACGGCCCCGATAAGGCTGGCGAAGAGCCAGCTCTCGGGCGGAATAGTGATATTGCTGTTGGCAAGCACCATGATGGCGACGACCAACAGTATGACACTCACGATGAGCGTGCCAGGGTTCATTCGAGTCATTTCTCATCCTTTTCATTGATGGAATCTGCGGCCACAAGGCCTCTCACCAGGCCGGTTGTATCACCGGCCAGGTGCAAGAAACGAACGTTGCCGTTCGGACTGTCGATCGCGAGCTGGATGCGCTGGTTTTCAATCCGCGCTTGCAGCTCGGCAGGGGACAGCTTTGTACGTTCTTCGTCCGTGATTTGCATTTCCCGGCTAGCTGCAGCAGCTGTCCGAGCGCTTGCAAGTTGGATTTCTCGTTGCTTTTCTTCAGACGAGGCCTTGTTCGAAATCGTTTCGACGATCTCCGATGCACGGACACTATCGTATACGACTTCTTTCACGGGCCAGCCGAGGAAATTGAAGACTTCGGTCACCGGCTTGTTAGCTTGGACCTGGGTCACGAGAAAGCCACCGTTGGCGTCCTTGCCAAGTCCGGCAATGAGGCTTTGGTCGCCGGTGGTCTGAATTTTCGTCTGAAGAGCGGCCGTGGCGGCCGTTACATCCGCAAAATCATCTACGAAGACATAGATCGGTTTCCCGCCACTGTCTCGCACCATTGACCCAGCCTTACGGCCGCCTGTTTCCTTGGGCATAAAGCAAGTCAACATCGCTTCCCCGCGCATGAGGCGAGACATCTCGCCCTGAACGCTTTTAACGTCAGTATCCACGAAGGGCTCGATGATTTCTTGCAGTTCCTGGCGAGCACGGTTCCCAGCTTGGGTTCCGGCATCACCAGCAGCTTCCCACCGCATCCGTCGCCGGCCTTGGAGGATGAAGCTCAAGTTGCCCGTCACCGTAGCGCCGTTGCCGGCTTGCAGGGTGATTGAGCTTGTCGCCTTGTCAGGTGATTGCCAGACGGTGTAGGTCACATCGCTCAGGATCAGGTAACCGTCCTTTGCGATAGTCGTAGATGTGATGTCCACTCGCCCGAAACCCAGCCATTCCCCAAAGAGAGGGTAATCACCAGAGCTTAGAACGAACGGGGTCATCATACCGATCCAGCTGAGAGGCATGCCCCGAGCTGGAGGCGGCACTTTAACCATTTTCAGTTTCCACGGACTGTCCACCTCCTTCTCTTCTTCACC
This sequence comes from uncultured bacterium, assembly GCA_937867625.1. Classification (GTDB taxonomy): domain Bacteria; phylum Patescibacteriota; class Minisyncoccia; order Phycocordibacterales; family UBA918; genus OLB19. Next base: position 6,117 of record CALMKR010000237.1, read on the forward strand.
TTCTGCTCCTTTCACTTTCATCTTTACTTGCTCCCAGTGCGGAAGCCAGAAGATGACAGTAAAGAGGACTTGTACGAGAACATGCACATTACCCGTGAGAGGATTCTGTGCCAGTAGCCCGTATTGCACACACAGCGCCCCGGCAAGTGCCAGGATAGTGGCGATTGTGTACGCGACTCCGGCGCCCAGCAGGAGAATGAAGACTGTCCAGCTGATCGGCCCGAAGACGATGTCCCGGTCGAAGAGCCAAACGAGACCTTTCCAGATGAAGCCGAGAATCAGCACCGGAAGACGCAGCCCGAATTTGAGCCAGCCCATGATGCCCGTAGGCGGTTGCGGTTGAGGGGTTGGCGGTTGTTGTCCGCCGGCGGCTGGTGCAGGAGTCTTGCGAAACCTGCCCTTGAGCCAGTTGTAGGGTTTGGAGAAGATCTGCGCGATCATGCCCCGAACCCCATTGTAGAATTTTGAGAAGATCGGCATGATCTTCTCCCGATAGAACTTGATCGGTTTTTCGAAGATCGACATGATCTTACTCCATTTGCTGTTGCCCGACGGTGCGGGCGTTTGAGGGGGAGGCGCCGAAGCTGCGGCTTTGCTGCCGAAGAACCAGCGCCAGATGAAGGTAACGAGCAACCAGAGCAGTATGAGCACAAGGCCCAAGATGATGGTCATCACGTGCCCCTTAAAGTTGAAGAGGTCGAGCTGGATCTGCGTTTCAGGCGAGAACCAGTTGTAGACCCCTCCGGTCAGGGTGTGTACCGGCACGAGGAGTGTCGGCCACCAGAGTCCGAGTCCCCACTTCACCACATGGGCGAGGAGGGGGATCAGACCGGCAGTCATCACGTACCGCCAGCGGAAGAGCGTCTGTGAGACGAACTGCCGCATGGTGAATCCGGCTGCGATGACAAGCAGAGCCATCAAGACCGCAAAGCCCGCTCCAGCGAACTGGAGAATGAGCTTCAGGGTGCCGGTAGGCTCGGCATTGTCTGCGATCGACGCCACCGCGGCATCAAGCCACGAGAGCGTGCTTGCAAGGGCGCTTGGGAAAAAGTACCCAATCGCCAGGAGAACTGCTGCAGCGAGAAGCTGCAGCAAAGTTTTGGCAAAAGCGCCCATTTGCGTCTTCCTTCTATGTTTTGCTATTTGGTTGTCAGACGGCGACTTCGCCGAGACAGGTGGGACGGGTGTACCTACCCATGCCGCTCTTGGTCACACGGACCAAGAAGGGGACGGGGTAGGCACATTGCCCCCACTCCAAATAGTATAATAGCATATTTAGTGCAAAAAGTCAAGTTATGGGGTAGTGCAAATAGGGCTTTATATATGGATATTATGCAGATTTTGACCCTAATAACCGCTTTTGACTGTCCTATTTTTGATTGTATGGTACGATAGGGCGCATAAAGATTTGTGTATGAATGTGACTGCTACCCCAATGATTAAGGTTGACATGCGCCCACGGGCGGAGAAAAAGGCGGCGATTGCCAAGGAACAGCGTCCGCGGACGACCTTGTCTTTCTATCGGTATGTGCGGCTCGTCGACCCGATGGCCTTTCGAACTTTGCTTTATACCAAGCTCCATGAGCTTGAATGTCTTGGTCGTATCTACGTGGCAAGCGAAGGGATCAATGCCCAGATGAATGTGCCGACAGATAACTTCGACGCGCTTGACGCCTTCCTCCAATCACTGCCAGAACTCGTGGGTACACCATACAAGATTGCGGTTGAAGAAAAAGATTTCTCTTCCTTTTATAAACTCACCATTAAAGTCCGCAAGAAGATTGTGGCGGATGGACTTGATGACACCACCTTTGATGTGACCAATACCGGGGCGTACCTCACCGCTGCCGAGATGAACGCCTATATCGATGATCCTGAGGCTGTCGTGGTAGATATGCGTAATGCGTACGAAAGTGAGGTGGGACGGTTTGATGGAGCAATATTGCCTCAAGTAGATACCTTCCGTGAAGAACTGGCTGTCGCCCCAGAGCTCCTTAAGGTCCATAAGAACAAAAAGATTGCCCTCTACTGCACTGGTGGTATCCGCTGTGAAAAGGCGAGTGCTTGGCTGAAGCATAATGGCTTCTCCGATGTCCGACACCTCAAGGGTGGCATTATCGACTACGCTCACCAGGTAAAGGAGCAAGGTCTTCCGAACAAATTCCACGGGACGAATTTTGTATTTGACGAGCGACTGGCCGAACGCATCAGTGATGAGATCATTTCGCACTGCCACCTCTGCCGCGTACACAAAAGTGATACTCACTATCACTGCAAGAACCAGATCTGTCATGTACTCTTTCTTGGCTGTGCCGATTGTACCGCGAAGTACCATGGCTACTGTTCACGTAAGTGTGAGGTGATGGACAAGCTGCCGACTCGCACTAAAAAGGTATTAGCCCGCTACTACAACCGCTTCTTCCGCCCAGCACAGTTTAAGAAGGCACCACTGCGAGCGGTCTAAACCTAAAGCGAAACATAGAGTCTCACCAAATAATACCCCAATCGATTGGGGTATTATTTGGTTTATATGAGGTGTTGGTTTTACTGATATGAACCAATACAACATACTTCATTTAAATGAAGTATGTTGTGCTTATGACTGCATGTGGTTGATAGCGATGATGGTGGCGTCCTGGATGTGTTTGAAACGGTCACCCATGAGCTTGATGCCGCCGAACCAGCGGGTCACACAGACGACCCCACATCGTACATCGTGCTTTTGGAGCATGCGGATAATCACCATGCCGGCACCAGTCTCACCATCGTCGTTTTTGGTTTCGTAGATGACTCCTTCGTGTTCGATACGGGCGGCAAAGCTGTTGTGATCGGCGCGCATATAGGCCTTATCTTTTTTCAGGGTTTTAAGAAAGGCTTTAATATCCTCGCGACTCTGTACGTGACCGTAGCTGACACTATAGCGACTACCACGGTCCTCGATGATTTGTTC
>CALMKR010000238.1 GCA_937867625.1 uncultured bacterium
CGAAGCGACAGAAACAAAACGGCATAAGAAATCGCTAGAGCCACTTTTGGCCGCCGCTTAATTCTTGCTACAATACTCAGTGGTAGTCGAGTGTTCGAACAGTAACTGAGTTGAGCCCCCCTAGCGCCAAAAATATTGAATAGTGTATGATAGGGGAGTTATGGAACCACTGACTATCGCTTTGATTATCGGCCTTGTTGTCTCGATTGTCCTCCACGAGGTGGGGCATGCTTATGCTGCCAATTGGCTTGGAGACCCGACTGCTCGTCTCGAGGGACGTCTGTCGGTCAATCCTTTGGTCCATATCGATCCGGTGATGTCGGTGCTTGTGCCAGGATTCCTTATCTTGTCTGGGTCACCATTCTTGTTTGGCGCCGCCAAGCCCGTACCGTATAATCCATATAATTTCCGTAATCAAAAGTGGGGGGAGGCGATTGTGGCCGCTGCTGGTCCAGCAGTAAATATCCTTTTGGCGCTTATTTTTGCCGTAGTAGTACAGGTGGGGGCAGGGACGAGCCTCAGTGAGACTTTTCTTTACCTCGCAGCCCAGCTGGTGGTCATGAACCTCTTTTTGGCCTTCTTTAATCTCGTACCGATTCCGCCCCTTGATGGTTCGAAGATTCTGCCTCGCTTATTGCCTTTTTCACTCCGCATGCAGTACGAGGGTTTCCGCCGTTTTATGGAGCAAAACGTCTTTTTGGCCTTTGGTTTGGTGATTTTCCTCTTTGTGGTCGTACTTGGCGACCCGTTGTACCATTTTGTGTTTAGTATTGCGAAAGTACTCATTAGTTAGTTGCATTACGAATTTATTTCATATACTCTTTACAGAGGTTCAGTTACTTGAGGAGCGTCGCCCCCCAAAGTGCCGGCAAAGGCTCCTCGAGTGCCCTTGCCCTTTGCCGGCACGCCCTTACATTTCGCCTTCGGGCGTTTTTTCATTTTCAGTCCGTTAGAAGCTTTATTTGCAATCAATATAACCAAGTTCTATCAGCTACTTACTAGGGGTGGCCCGCAAGCGGGCCAGGTTGCAAAATAAGGGTACCTGTAGTATCCTACCCGGGCTTTATGGCAACAATCAATCAATTAACCAAGAAGAAGCGCCGTGATCCGGTCACACGTTCGAAAACTGGTGCCTTGACTGTTGGGTTCAACTCAATCATCAACAAGCCAAATTCGTACAACTCACCATTTAAGCGTGGTGTATGTACCAAGGTAACGACCAAGACGCCGCGTAAGCCGAACTCTGCGATCCGAAAGATTGCTCGTGTTCGTCTTTCAAACGGTATGGAAATTACTGCGTACATCCCAGGTATTAAGCACAACTTGCAGGAACACTCAGTGGTCCTCGTGCGTGGTGGACGTGTGAAGGACATCGGTGTGAACTACACAATCGTTCGTGGTAAGTACGACGCTACTGGCGTTGCGAACCGCACGATGGGACGTTCACGCTACGGTGCGAAGAAGCCAAAAGCTAAATAGCAATCTCCAAAATAAGCGATAAGCTTTGTTGAACTGCGGCAAATTGAAGTTCAAAGTATTACACATACATTTCACTTCAATTTCCTGGTTCGCCTCGCTTCTCATCTTATTTTGAAAATCGCTGTAGGTTTAAGGCAAAAACCAAGACATAACGTATCTTGGAGAAGCAAATTACAAATAGTCTATATTCGCTACAGATATTGGCCGCGATTCAACCTCTAGGGGTACGGAATCAGAATATGCGAAGAATGAAAGGAGGCGATTGCCATACTCTCATTCTTAATTACAAATTAAGAAATTATCATGCGACGACCAATCAAGAAGCGCCCAGTCGTGAAGCCAGACGTCCAGTTTGCTTCAACCGACGTAGAGCGCCTCATCAACTACATCATGTTGCGTGGCCAGAAGGAAACGGCTCGCAAGATTGTGTACGCAGCATTCGAAGAAATTAAGAACCGCAAGGACGGTGGCGACCCACTTGAGGTCTACCAGACTGCGCTTCGCAACGCCGGCCCACTCATGGAAGTTCGTTCACGTCGCGTTGGTGGTGCAAACTACCAGGTCCCTCGTGAAGTACGTCCTGAACGACGTCTCGCGCTTGCTCTCCGATGGATCATCGGTGCTGCTCGTGGAGCCAAGGGTATACCAATGCACAAGGCACTCGCAAACGAACTCGTCCTCGCTGCTAAGGAAGAAGGTGTAGCAGTGAAGAAGCGAGACGATGTGCACAAGATGGCTGAGGCCAACCGTGCATTTGCTCACTTCGCCTGGTAATTCCAAACACCAAAATTTGAGCGACTCACTTTGTATCACGATACAAATTGCGCTTACTCAAAAAAGAAAAATCAAGCTCAGGCTTGATTTTTCTTTTTGTTCGTATCGCTATTTTTTCTTGTGCTTCGCGTGATTCATCTCAAATTTGGGCTTTTAAAAACTTGAAAGTTATAAAGTCTTTTCTCGATAGTTTACTTTGGAACGATAACTCCATATAGACCAAGTTCTTTTGTTTTATCAAACATTTCTGTTACGCAGGCTAGGGCAATCTCAGTACTTGTCTCTGTAAGTGGAATCCCTCTTTCCGAATAATTCCAAAATACTAAGTCCTGAGTTAATATGCCAGAATGTGAGTGAGACGAAAGAATTCCGTATATCTTGGACTCCTTTCCCCAGCTTCTATTTATTACTTCAGTCCTTGATAATCCTGACCAGTGCATTTCGTTTGTGCCGTCACTGAACTTCTGCCATTTATCATAAGATTGCTTTTTCTCAGGCTCAGATTTGCTACTCAGTAGTTTGTCGTTCTTCATTTCTCCATAACTTATATATGCTTGGGCACGTTGCGGTATCAGTTTAATGTCAGAAATCATTAACATAAAATCGGCATGCAGCTCAAATATGTGTCTTGTTATAAGAGAAGAAGAAATCAAATTTTTGACTTTTAAGTTGTTGCGCAATTCACAAAGCGCAGCAAATGAATTATGAATTAGAAAATAGGTTGCACCATCCAGGTCACTGGTTGGAGATTTGTGTTCAATCAAAGTTTCTAACTCGTTAACTTTTTTGTCTATAGACTCAGAAAGTTTATTTAACACTGATAAATTGGTCTCAGTTCTATCAATTAGCGCCATATATGTTACAAATATTTTATCATCAAACACAATCACGGGCTTTGAAGAGTTGAAAATATGTCTATACACTAGAAGCTTGTCAGCTGGGGTAATCCCTGTATGATGAGCGGCAACGAAACAGCTCACAAAGGACGTCTCCCATGCTGGTGACTATACGCTCACTACTCGATGGACGGCCGGTAGAAGTGTTTCCCGGTCTTTTCATCTACACCCCACCGACCCGCGAGCACTTCAGCGGTCAAAGTTTGATCGGCGATGTGCTT
>CALMKR010000239.1 GCA_937867625.1 uncultured bacterium
TGTAAACCTCTTGGATACACAACAATCAACCCATGTGTAAAAGTTTAAATCAAATCTGACACTCCTGAAATAATCAGGAGCTTTAACTATAGTGATCTATGTCAAAAGAATCATTAGGTTAAACCCCTGCACAATAGAGGAGTGTCATTATGTCCAATTTAGCAGAAAAAATCATTAAACCCAAGATAGGATTGCTAGAATTAGCAAAGCACCTTGGAAACGTATCAAAAGCTTGTAACGTTATGGGTTATAGTCGCGATTCATTTTATCGGTACAAAACTTTATATGAAACTGGTGGTGAAGAAGCGCTGCAAGATCTAAATAGAAGAAAACCTAACGAAAAAAATCGTGTTCCTGAACATGTTGAAGAAGCTGTTGTAGAACTGGCAGTAGAAAATCCAGCCTATGGTCAACATAGGGCTGCAAATGAGCTATTAAAACGAGGGGTAATTGTCTCCGCAAGCGGAGTACGCTCAATATGGTTACGTCACGATTTGGAATCAAATAAGAAGCGTTTAAAGGCTTTAGAAGTTAAATCTGCACAAGAAGGTTTGGTTTTAACTGAATCGCAGATAATAGCTCTAGAACGGGCAAAAGAATCCAAAGAAGCCCATGGCCAGATTGAAACTCTCTGCCCCGGTTATCTTGGCTCGCAAGATACTTACTATGTTGGCAATATGAAAGGCGTTGGCAGGATTTACCAACAAACTTTCATAGATACTTATTCTAGAGTAGGCATTGCTAAACTTTACACCCAGAAAACAGCAATCACTTCGGCCGATATGCTAAATGACCGCGTTATTCCATGGTATTCAGAACAAGGAATACCGCTTTTGCGTATCATAACTGACCGTGGAACTGAATACTGCGGTAAGATTGAAAACCACGCCTATCAGCTCTATTTAGCTTTAGAGGGCGTGGATCACACTAAGACTAAAGCTCGCTGTCCTCAAACCAATGGCTTTGTAGAACGATTTCACCGTACGATTAAGGAAGAGTTTTACGATATTACATTTAGAAAAAAAATATACACAACTGTTGAGGAGTTGCAGATAGATCTGGATCAGTGGATGAGCACGTATAATACCCTGCGACCACATTCGGGGAGATACTGCTATGGTAAAACACCGATGCAGACGTTTATGGATTCAAAACATATTGCAATTGATAAAAATATTGGTAATATGTTGAGAATATCAGACAGTTCGACCTATCTTACGGAAACTGTATGATTTAATGGTGAGTGTCAGATGAAGTCTGAACTTTTACAACCCATGTCAATACAGCAAGACTTACTTAACAAATTCCAAACCTACCTAGCCGCCACTGGTGGTGCGACTGAGTACTCGTTCAAAAGTGGTC
>CALMKR010000240.1 GCA_937867625.1 uncultured bacterium
AACTCCATGTAGTGCGAGATACTCATCTACAACGTCTATCATTAGTGCGTCTCTCAGCATGATAGGGGCAGAGAATTTCTCATGGAGTGCTGCGTGGTCGGGTATCCATAGTGTTTGTACGTGAGGTACAAGATTGCGGAATACTTGTCGAATCCGCTTATCTTGGTACCATGCACGATCAAAGTAAAGGTGATGGGAATTAGTTTTTCTCCTTTCGTGTATAGCAGGTTCAAAGCCGAGTTCCAGTACTGGTACAGCGAGTCCACCTCTTGTTGGATAACGCATTACCAAACTCTCGTTTTCTGAGTTGCAGCTCTAGTAATATCCCAGCCTAGTGTGTATACCCTGTTGTAATAGGTTCTAGATAAAATCGAGTTTCTTTCAAGTACTTCTACGAGTAATTCGTCACCATTACCTACATCTATATGCGTTACCCAGTTGCTGTTTCTGACTTGAACCTTTTGTACTGACCATCTACAGTTTGATGGCTCATAGTCTCCGTTGTTATCTATACGGTCAAGTGTATGATTCGGACTAGGCTTTAGCCCCATGTCATTAAGGAAGTTTTCAAAACCAGGAATTCCCTGCCATCTTTTACAAATTTTTATGCCCCTACCGCCATACCTGTTATATGCCCAGTATTTCTTGGAGTTGCATCGTGACTTCATAGCTCGCCACGAATTAAACTCAGGACGGTGTAGTTGCCTCAGAGATTCTCCGAACTTACCTTTCTTAATAACTACAAGGTCTAAGGGTTGATTTTTCTTATACCTAGTGTAATGAAGTTCGCAGTAGCCTAGTACGGCTTTATAGCGAATGCATTTTTCGACTGAACAATGCGAAGATGATATACTCAATGAGTCCTCCTTGGTTGCTTTAGACGGCGATTGGGAGGACATTTTTGATGTTCTCTTACCCTCTATTATACCAGAAAACGCTAATGCCTGCACTCGCCTACCTTATTCTTCCGGTGTAGTAAATACTTGCTTTATCGCTACAAGAATGACGTTTACGATAGGAGTTAATGGTCCGAATAGATCAGGATTGCTTGCGAGATTTGCAATCAGTGCTGAAATAAACGCTGATACTGCGACATATACAGCAACTTTTAAGACTTTTTCTATTTGTGCAGAGTCGAGTTTACTAAGTTTCATAGTCCTTCTTCCTGAGTAGTATTTAAATGATGGCTTACGCCCCCAGATGAACTGAGGTTCGTTTCAACACTTTTTCTTTTTCTTGGTTCCCATACTTATCCTTTCTTTACATATAAATTAGGTAGGGTATAAGGGACGTATTCCTGTTTTATGGAGTCGGCATATTCTTTAGAGGTAAAGATGGCTCCAATTGCGTCTTTGTATTGCATACCGATAGCTGCTGGATAAAGAAGTTTATCCTCTCCGTACAGCCATATGTTTACATTCTTCCGATCGCCCTCGTTGAATATCTGGGTTTTAACTTGTTCATAGCTTTGACCGCCGCCGTTGTTCCATACGGTGTCTATAAGCAGTTCTGGGCTGTTCTGAAAAGCGGGGTTATTCAGTTCTTCTGCGGTAGGTTCACGGCGAAGTCCCATCTTTAGAACCTTGTCTACATGTTTAATAGATATTGTCATACTGCCTCCTTGTGTATTAAGTTGTACGAGCTGCGTTCCGTTAAGTTGTTCCGTCCAGCCAAGATATTGAGCGCCACCACCAAGCCATGCTCTACGAGCTTCTACGCTTGCGTCCCATCGGTTTGAGTTTCCTGCCCCACGTTGAGGTGTACCAAATACGCCCCGTCCCGGCACCCATATAGCAACATCACCCCAGTCTCTTGTGATGCCGTCTATTGTCCCTGTCCAGCTATAGAAAACTGGTACCATAACATCGGGGAGTGCGTCTGTATGTTTTGTAGTGTTTCTGTCCCATTCCTGACGCGCAAAGTCTGCACCCGTATTGAACCCATAGGCGTGTAATACAAGACGTAGGCACCATCCATGCAGGTCTGTGGTGTTTAGGTTTGGTGAGCGTAGCTGAGTAGCCATGAGCCCTCCTTATTTAAGGTTTAACGACGAAGCCTGAATTGAAGAGCGATCTGTTTTAACTACGACAAGTGCGAGGAGTGCACCAACAACAGCGACAAGTACAAGTGCAACGAGTCCATAGGTGATTTTCTTAACAGGTTCAAAAGAGTCTTTCGTAACATAGGTATCTTTTACCTCGCTTCTAAACTCGTTAATGAGTTCGTAGATATCTTTGTTACTTATTTGGGTCATAATTATGCGGTTATATTTCCAAATACAATTGCGGATATACATCCACCGCCGATTGGTAGCGTTGCTGTTGTTGAGGAAGAAAGATTGACTCCGGCAGAAATTGTGTTAGAGCCATCCGCTAGTGTTATTTTGTACGAAAATGACCTTACGCTAGCACGTCCGCCTGCGCTAGTAAGAGCTGCGTTGGGAGTAAGGGTTTTCTGTACCGAACCACCGAGCCTTATCTCTGGTTGAAACTCAAAATCAGTCGTAGAGCCAATGCCGAGAGATACGGTCACAAGCGCGTATGAAGTACCTGATGAAGTAAAACTGAGTGTTAGTCCACAACTAGCTAAATCTTGGCTAGTGTTGCTAAGGGTGGGGGCTGATGTGTTTAGTGCAGATTTAATATTATTGGAGAATGTTGACCAATCAACCTTTGGGCGAGTGAGGGCACTGTCAGCAATCTTAGCCGTAGTGACGGCGTTATCTGCAAGGTTTGTAGAGTCTACACTGCCATTCAGAACAGCAGCAATAAGATCACCTAGTGTGTTGTGATCTGAGGCATAAATTATAGAACCAGATGATACGGTGTTTTTAGTGAATGTACCCATTCAAGTAGAAGCACACCGTCTTTAGTCACTATCTATTATACATTATTTTGGACTAAATTGCTTGTCTTTAGAGTATAATCAGGTTGCCGACGGTTCCACATCTAGTGGTCTTTTCCCGTCGGCGTTTAAGTATAAAAGAAAACCACCTGCTAGAGGTGGCTGGCGGCTCTCTACCCGGCGGTAGGTACCCATTCAGTATGTTTTACTTCTTTTTAGCTAAGCAGTATCTTTTCTTTATACTTATCTAAGCTAATGTATATATTATAGCGCACTTATGCATTATTGTCAATACTATTTCTTTTATTATTTGCCTGTTCTTTATCAGTTGCCCACCTACAATTAGTAGGCTCATAGTTGCCATTCACATTTATTCTATCTATAGAATGCCGCTTAGATGGTTTATGCCCCATATCTGTAATGAAATTCATAAACCCATTTTTGCCCTGCCATCGTTCACATACTTTGATACCTCTGCCTCCATAACGCGAATAATTTGAAGCACTAACGTTATAACACCTACTTCGCATAGCCTGCCAACTATAGTAGCCATCAATCAGTGACATTCCGTGCGTAGTATTGCGCTCAACCGTTACTTCACTTTTATAGCAACCACAGCTAATTGATTTTCTTTTGCGTAAATCACCCCCCCTAACGAATGCTGTATTTCCGCAATCGCATACGCATTCCCATAATAGTATTTTAGGGGCTGTTTTTTTAGTCTTTCCGGTTACGAACCATCTTCCGACCTTTTTCCCGGTCATATCAACAGTATTATGTGCTACACTCATATAAGTCTCCTATTTGCTTTAGTCGGTGATAGGAGGCGCTTTTTATTTAGCGTCTCTTGTTTTTATTATACCACTATTGAGTAGCAGTAAGCATTGTAGGATATTGACCAGCACCCTTACCAGCTTGCTGTTGTAGAGATATGTACTGATCGTAGTTTGATTGTAGCAACTGAAGTACTTGTGCAATCTTATTTTTAGCTACCTGCGGGCTATCTGATAGCGTAGGTAGAATCTTTGCATACTTAGCTTCATCTTCTTTACGCAACACACCACCTTCGAGGGCTTTACCGACGATCTGGCGAACACCGTTGATCTGTGCCTGTTGTGTTTGTGCGGTTGTATCAAATGGGTTAGAACCACGGAATTTACCAAGTATAGGATTGGATACGGGATTCTTCTCGAACGTGTCGCTAAGACCCTGTAGTTGGCTGATAGCATTCTGATAGTCGGTAGCACGTCCAATTGCCGTATCTGAAAGACTAAGCTGTTTATTCGTCTGAGGGGTAAGTGCTTGAATCTCTTTAGCAAGTGAAACATAAGATGAAATATCTTTAAGCGACGCTCCACCAGCTACTAGTTGCTGTATATTGGCCTGTATATTCTCAGGAGCAAATGGGTCATTATTGTATGACTGTTGCTGATCGCCAAACTGGGACTGACTTGACGCTGCCCCATTCTGAGAGTATGGTGAGTTTATGTCTGCATTAGGTGCACTTGGGTTTATACTACTGCTTTGGCTAGTTGTATTCATTATCAAGTTATTATTTGGCGAAAGCGATTGATTTTTATTAACACCTGGTGAAATACCGCCAAGTACAGTAGCAAGATCAAGTGAGCCGTTAGACGCTGCCTTAGACCCCATACTAGCTAAACTGCTAGCAATCTTATTAGCAGCACTGGATTCTAGTTTCTTACCAGCCGTACTATTTGCAAAAGCAACAGCGCCACCACTTGCGACAGCAGCAGCAGGATTAACAGCCATGAGTGGCGCTGAGGCTACAAGCGTCGTAAGACTAAGAGGGCTCTTGCCTGCTCCTACCCTACCCTTAACATCAGCCTTTTGTGCTAATTGTTCAAGTAGATTTAATTCTTCGCCTAGACCACTGATATTTGTTGACTTGTAGCCCTTTGCTAACATTGCAGGGTCTATAGATATACCTTTGCTATCTGCTGCCTTACCAACAGTAGTTCTAAAAATATCAGCTACTTTTTCGTAGAGGTTATTCGTTTGAGCGCCAGCACTATCTGCTAGCTTATAGTTTACTTTCTTGGCGGTCTGAGTTTTTAATGCGTTTAATTCTGTTGCAGGTATATTTCCATTGTATTTGCTAGTAAGTTCTTTGACTTTAGATAGAACAGTTTTTGCAAATTCTTTATCGTTTGAGTCGCTACTTTTTAGATAATCAGCGAGTTCTGCCTTAGCAGTAGATAGGACATTGTTTTTTGGCACGTCGCCAATTGACTTTATACCAGCGTTGTATGCTTCATATCCAGGCTGTAAGATTTTGCTCTTAACGGTGTCAATCTTCTTTCCGACTAGACCAAAACGGTTAGCAAATGTACCAGCTTCTTCGCCGGAACGATTAGCAAACTTAGTAAGCCACTCACTATCGTTCACCTTCAGCGCCCTCTGTGCTATGTTGTCGGCTGCTTGCATAGCTTTAGGTGCTGCTTTGCTGGCTAGTTTAGGCAGACCTGTCATAGCGCCTGTGAGGGCACCAGATGTAGCTCCACCGATTGCAGACTGTTTCAGTACTGAACCTAGTGTTGAATCCCTATTAGCGAGTTCTGCCGAACCACCAAACCCTGCACCAATAGCAGCGTCAGCCGCTATACGTCCACCAGTACCTACTCCCTTTGCCGCAAGCGCACTGTTAAGTCCACCAGTACCTACGGTAAGTAGTGCTTGTGCTGAGTTACCTGCAAACTTTTTAGCACCACCTGTAAAATCAGTACCTTTTTCGCCTAAGCCTAAATCTACATTAGATTGCCGACGAGCATTTTTAAGTGCAACCTTATTCCCTGTAAATTGTGCAGCAAGTTCTCTTGTCGGATTGAGTATAGATGCATTGAGTAGATACTCAAACGGACTCGCTATACCCTTAGCAAATCCTCCTAGTAGTCCACCCGTGTTTTTCTTTGCAGCAGTTTGTGGCTGGTTTACGCCTGTTGTATCAAAAAGAGGCTTTGGCTTCCAGTTTGGGTCGATCATTATGCTGTCCCCCAGAAAATAGGTGCGTATTGTTTTGCATACTGTGAAATGTTCTTAGTAAAGAACGGGTCTTGAACTATCTGGTTATAGAGCTGAGCACTATATGCGTCTCCTGATTGCCCCATCTGATATAAAACGTCCCTGATGTCTTGACCTGTTAGTTGTGCATATTTAGCCGCTGAGATACTCTTGCCATCAGCACTTTGGAAATTAAAACCACCATTTGCCCGCTGCGATGCTAATGCTGCTGGTTTTTGTGCCGCCTGTGTCGTTGCGGTTGAACCACCTCCCAACATATCAGCAAGTGATGAGTTACCATTTCCTACTGCTGCCTGTCGATCTAGTGCATCTTGTTGTCTCTGATAATCAAACTTCTGACGCTCTAACTCACGAGCAAGTTCCTGGTTATAAATATCATTAGCCTGTGCATAATTGTTAGCATCAAGACTAGCGAGTGTACCCTGTAGGGTGTTCTGACGATCATTAAATGAAGTCTTTAGTTTTGCAACTGCTGGTAGGTACTGTGAAGCATGATACTGAGCTTGTTCACCCAAAGGAATACCAGAAAAGCCTAAACCACGACGGCGAGCACCATCGAGAATATCTGTA
>CALMKR010000241.1 GCA_937867625.1 uncultured bacterium
GCGGGTGTACTCGCACTACATCGATTATAACGGTCGGAGTGCGCGGTACAGTGACAAGTGCGGCTATGTCGAGGTCGGTCGTCTTCCGGGACACTTTCGGTTTGGACCGATGCTTGCGGACGAGGTAACGCTCATGTGCGAACGTAGCACCTGGCTTCCCTGCTTTGTGAAATACCAAAGTGAGAACCCGACTCCCCACACCCGAGAGCAGCTAATCGCCAAACATCGTGCGGCTGCCGGCAAATAAAACACATTCACCCGCATATGACTATTGTGCGGGTGAATATCATGATATAGTGACTTTAGCAAATGGAGGTACGTCATGTTCCTGCGGATCATACGCCTTGAAGCGTCTGGGGTATGGATTGGATTTCTTGGTATTTATGTAAAGGACAATGAGACTCGCGTTTCATTCGTTCATCGTAATGGGTGTGCACTCAATCACTATGCATTCTCAACCATCCCAGACTACTACGTTGGAAATGATTTTGCTTTGCATGAGCTGAGGAAGAAAATGCAGTTCGATTTTGGGGCTCGGCTCGTACTCGTCGACGACTATGCTGCCAATACAAATAAGATACTGGTTCAGGTACTTGAAAAATAATGCGGTCCTCAGTGATGAGGACCGCACGTTTCGTTATTGGTTTTAATACGGCGGTAAGTAGTTCATAGGGTCGAGGTAGGCCTCGGTAGCCGCTACTGGCGTGGTAGCCGAACCACAACTGGTTGAGGTTTTAATCTCGTTAAATTGTCGCACACTTACACCGTCCTTCGCGTAAACGGTGAAGTGAAGGTGAGGCCCAGTTGAGTAGCCAGTATTTCCAGAATAACCGATGATTTCACCAGTAGCCACTCGTTGGCCCGGTGTGACTGCAATCGTGTCTTGGTGAGCGTAGAGGGTCGAGAGACCGTTGGCATGATCAATAAGTGTCCACTTTCCCCATGAGTAACAACCAGGGACAGCGTCCGTGTTCCCTGTCGCGCGGACAGTTCCAGATAGTGGCGCATGGATGGCTGAGCCGCGCGGTACGCCAAAGTCGACACCAGGATGGTAGGCGCGTCCGCCGTACACGCTCGCATTACGCTTCGCAAATTCAGTTCCACCAAAGTACTGGGTGATGACGACGTTCTTGATTGGCCAGGCAAAGACCGCTGTACCAGCTGTTGGGATGGTGGTTGGGTCAAGAATAAACTGGAGCTTTGCTTCAAAGCTACGCATTTCTGCGGTGATTTGTTCCCGAGCAGCTTGCTTTGCTTTGATTAACTTCTGGTACTCACTTTCCCTATTTTTGGTGGCTGAGAGGAGTTCACTACGCTCGGCTTTGTTGTTGGCGAGTACGGTACTCTGATTACCATATTGGTCCTTGAGATTCACAAGTGCACCACGACGGTCTTCGGTTGCGTCACGCTTCTCATCAAGTGCGAGTTTCAGTGAGTCGAGACGATCAACCTTTT
>CALMKR010000242.1 GCA_937867625.1 uncultured bacterium
AATGATTCACGACTGACAAAAAGTGTTTCTATTTGGGTGTACATTTCATTAATTCGATCGTTCATGACAAGTTCTCGGTGAATTTGACCAAACTGTAAACCAATTGCTTCTACCTGTTTGGTGAACGGCTGACTCTTACCATACTCTCCAATCTTTAATCCATTCCAGGTTAATGTTTTAAACTGCGCAATGCCTTGTGCGCCATCGGTATTCATTTGTCTATCTTTAAAAAGCGATTCTTTGGCACACAGAGCCGGCACCAGACTACGCAACTCCGATGCCATCAAAGGTGTAATATCAGGCTCAGTAAACAAAAGCTCCTCTTCAATGTAGGTGATTTTGTCTCGGCCATCAGTTTCACTCGCCGGAATATCAGCGTAGTAATGCATCAGATCAAGGACGTGTGTGATTTCATGGTTACGGATTTTTGCAATCAAAACTGGATCATCTGACTTTAAGGCTTGCTCGAATTCTTCAGTAATATGGACAAGTTGTAGTGAATCAACGTCGACATTATATTTATCTGCAACCAGCGGCTTTACATAACGAAGCCATTCTTTGGCAAAATTGTCGATCAAAAAACCATCCTCATCAGCGGCACCTGGCTTTAACGCATATGGTTCCATCACTTTTTTTCCTTCACGCACTCGTTCTTTGAGTACTGTAAATTCTTGAAACGCAATTGGCGGTGCCACTGGTTCATTATTCTCATTAACAAACACTACACTGTCGTATTGCATCACCCACCAAGCTTGGAACCCTTTTTTCCAACGATCAAAACTTTCTGAAGTAAGTTTTGGTTCAACTTCAATTGATTCTGGTGCAGGTGAGATTTCTTCTGGAACTGGCGCGGCTACAGGGACGGTTTCTTCGGTATCAAGATGATCAATAAACAGTTTCGTATTTGCTCCGACGAAAGCAGCAGTTACTGCCGCACCTGAGCCATACAAAAATTTTCGACGGGAAATTTGGGATTGCTCTGGCTGCTGATTATTTTCGTATCCAGGTGATTTCATACTCCCCATTTTTACTATTTAGCCACAGAGACAGCTTCCTCAAACTTCACCGAGAGGAGTTTTGAGACGCCATCACTGCCCATAGTCACTCCGTAGAGGATACCGGCACGACTCATCGTCTCACGATTGTGGGTGATGAGAATCAGCTGTGACTTCTCGGCAAGGGCAGTAATCATGTCTCCATAACGGCGACTATTGGCTTCGTCGAGGGCAGCGTCCGTCTCGTCAAGAATAATAAAGAGCGGCGGATTAATCTGACTCATCGCAAAAATGAGCGCAATTGAGGTAAGGGCTCGTTCACCACCAGAGAGCATATCAAGCCCACGCACACGCTTGTTCGGTAGATTGACATCAAGCTCTACCCCTTCAGCAGTTTCCTCCCCGTCTTCTTCAACTTCTTCACCAGCCTCAGTGACCCGCTTTACCCTTGGCTTCACGCGCTTCAAGCTCGCGCTACCACCACCAAACATGAGTACAAAGAAACGATTGAACTCGACAGTAATTTTATCGATACCCACCACAAATCGTTCGTGGAGTTCTTTGTTGAGTTCAAGAATAAGATTCTCGAGGTTCGCTACCGAAGTGGTAAGGTCGGTAGTTTCGCGTTCGAGGAACTGATCACGTTCAACTGCTTTGTTGTATTCGTCGACTACATCTTCAGTCGCCCCCTGTCCAAGTTCTTCAAGTCGAATCTTGAGCTTCTCTAGTTCTCGTCGTCGTTCTCGCTGGAGACTACGATCTTCAGCCACAATAACTTCATTACTCACGACCACACCATTTTCGACAATCTCATGATTGAAGTACTGGGCGGCTGCACTCTTGATAAGCGCTACCGCTTCACTTAATTCCCGCTTGAATTCCTCACGGTCTCGATTGATATGCTCACGCTCGCGATCTATCGCTTCAAGTTCAACTTCGACCTTACGCACTTCACCAACAAGCTCAAAGACCGCTCGTTCAGCCTGGCGACTTTCGACCGCTTCGGTCTCTATTGCTTGTTTCAGGTGGTTGTAGTGGGCCTCAGCGTCTTTTTCGACCTCGAGTGCCTGTTCGTAGTCGCGAGCGAGAGCTGCTTGTTTGCTTTCGGTCTCATGCAGTTCGACCTCAAGTTGTGTTGTATCAGAAAACGCCGTCGGTTCGGTCCGTTTCAAAAAGGCACGGAGACTATGGACAAGATCCTGAAGAGCGCGACGCAGCGTCGCCTCGTCCCCACGCGCCAGTGCCTTCTCGGTTTCTTGTTCGACAGACACCACCAGCTCTTCCAGAGCTTCAGCACTAATCACCTGTTTGGTGACCGACTGCTCGCGCTGACTCGCACTAGCAATTTTCCGCTTAATGTACGTTACTTCACCCTCCACCGCTCCTAGGGTACGGAGTAAATCAGCACGCACCTTACGAGCCTTGGCCAAGGCTTCTTCAGCTTCAATAACCATACTCGTGTCTTTGGCCGCTTCGGCATTGCGGAGGAAGGTCTTGGCTGCAACTAACTTTTCTCCTAGCTCAGCAAGCAATTTTGCCGGTGCGCGTCGTGCCAGGTCTAGCCGGTCGGCATGATGGGCGAGATAGGTGTCCTCACGTTTGAGGTAGGTTACATACAGCGTCTTGAGTTCTTGCTGTACCGCTAGAGATTTTTCAACCCGCTCGACCTGCTTTTTGAGATACTTAAGGTGAGGTGCAAGCTCACGGCGAAGTGAGTCTACTTGCGCAATATTTTCTTTAGTCTTTTCGAGTTTCTTTTCGGCTTCATTCTTTTTATATTGATAGACCTTGAGACCAAGTGCGTCTTCAATCATCTCCCGTCGTTCGCGACCGGAGGCAGATAGAATACGATCGGCTTCACCTTGAGAGATGATATGGTGACCGGTCGATCCAATGTTCGCAGCAGCAAGGAGCTCCTGTACGTCCTTCAGACGCACCTGGGCATCATTAATAAGATATTCGTTTTGACCATCACGATGCACCACTCGTTCAATTTTTATCGTATCAAAATCAAGCGCAAACACTCGTTTTGTATTATCGAGTTCAACCACCACCGACGCCCGATTGCCACGAGACACGGCCTCGCTCCCGCCCCAAATCAGGTCCTCACCTTTTTTACCACGCAGCGACTTCACCGACTGTTCGCCAAGCACAAACCGAAACGACTCAGCAACATTACTTTTGCCTGAACCGTTTGGGCCCACAATGGCCGTAATTGGTGCCGAGAATTCGAGGTCGCTCTTTTTTGCAAACGACTTGAAACCGTTGATGGTTAATTCCTTGAGATACATATGCAAACACTACCATTGTGCACCCCCGCTTGAGTACACACTGTACTCACCAGCAGGTGGTGTACCGGCAGTACAGCCACCGCCTTGGCTAGGACACCGAGCGTATTCATCTTCGTAGCTAGAGACCATCTTGCGTTCAATGGCATTGTTTATAAATTTGTAGCTTGCACCATCTGATTGGTAGTAGTATCCGATACCGGCCTCGCTTTCACGACTAGGATCAGTTGGTAGCGTCGCAATAAAATCTGGCGTAAGTCCAACAATGTACACACTGCAGGTGGAAGCCGCAGGCATACTGCCAGAAGGACCGGGTCCGGCCCACACGCCACTCCCGACACTACACCCAGCCGCCGGATACGAACCATACTGCGCTTTATATAGTTCAAGTGCCAACTGTACTTCCTTGAGCGCCGACTTACGGACATCGTCTCGCGAGGCAGACCGAGCACCGCCGAAGTTGGCATACACAATACTCGACAAAATACCGATCACCGATACTACCACCATGAGTTCAACTAAGGTAAAGCCAAAAAAGCGAGAATTGATTTTTAACATATTTTATAGACAGATTATAGCAGTAGTATCCTGTACACAGTTGGTATTGCTGTTGAGGCAGGCATCCGATAATTTTGCCAAAAACCCACCCCACACGCCGTACGAATTATTAAAAGGTGCTCTGGTTGCATCACATGAGGCCGGCAACCCGTTACCTGCTTGCACCGTGCGTCCACACCAACCAATCACTTCACGGTCAGTTGAAGCATTGGCTGCCATATCAACTCGAATATCACAACTCTTAAATGGATGATCAAAACTCACCACTTCAGTCTCAACAGTGCGCAACGCCACGAGCTTATAGACACTGCCTGTACCATCAACCGCATACGAGTAGCCAGGATTACTCCCCCGTCGCGGGTCGGTTGGTAGACGATTGATGTACGTAGGGGTCAGTCCAACAATATACGCTGCTGTTTCACTTTCACTCGCATACCCATCGCCATTACTATCTGTACCCATCGCAGGATACCGACCGTTCTGTTGTTTGTACTGCGCCAGGACTGTCTGCAATACTCGCAGATCTGTCTGTCGTTCGGCGTCACGTGCTTTGGCACTACCCCCTCCAAAATTAGCATAGATGATAGACGCCAAAATACCGATAATAGTGATAGACACCATTAGTTCGATAAGAGAAAAGCCAGCAGTGCGCTTGTGCTGCATGTCTGGTAAGTGTAGCACGTACGAAGGCCGACGGGACAAAGTCCCGTCGGCCTTCGTGTGGACACGATAGACAACCCTTAATCAGTCTCCCACCCTTTGGCAGCAATCGCCCGTTCGGCCGCCTGCTGCTCGGCTTCTTGCTTTGAACGCCCCTTTCCTTCCGCCACTAATTCGTGTCGCAGGTAAACACCGATCGTAAAAATACGATCGTGGTCAGGGCCTTCTTGTCCAAGCAAGTTATAGGTTGGAGTGATGGACGCCTGCTCTTGGGCCAATTCTTGAAATCGACTCTTGGGGTCCTGCCAGAGACGCTTGCGGACAATCTCATCGGTCTTCGGAAATAGTTCACGCGCAACGAAGGCACGCGCCGCCTCGTAGCCTTGATCAAGGAACATTGCCCCAATAAACGCTTCAAACACATTAGCAAGGATGTACTGTCGGGCTCGACCTTCATCTTTGGCTTCTCCCTTGGACATGAGGAGGTACTTATTGACCCCAAGCTTTTCCGAAGCCGCTGACAGCGAGACAGTATTGACGAGTGCCGCACGAATAGCCGTGAGTTCTCCCTCCGGCTTATCGCTGTAGGTACGAAATAGATAATCGGTCACGATGAGTTCGAGTACGGCATCCCCCAAGAACTCAAGACGTTCGTTGTGGTCTTGCTGTGCATCACGGTGTTCGTTGAGGTATGAGCGATGGGTTATGGCAGTGAGGAGGAGTAATGAATCAGTAAAAGTCACGCCGAGAATTTTCTCGATCGCTTGTAAGTCATCCGCAATGTTTCGTGTTTCCATAAATGAGTATCTTCTAATATAGCGTATTCACAAGCATTTGAAAACGCAGCCACATCTCCTTCGAAATCAAAGGGCTTGATTAATGACCTTAGAGACAAGGCGTCGAGGACTGAGAGCCTGAGGTGTATGTTGGTATACATTGAAGGATTGAAGGACGAAGACAACAAAGTCTATGAGGCCAGAAATCAAGTCCTATTTGCTTCTACGGCCGACAAGCATGGTTACGGCTTTGGTCACAATCGGCAAAATATCCTCGTAGAAATTCAAATCGAGAATATCCGCGACCTTAAACCAGCGACCATCATCGAGCCCGCCTTTTTGTTCAAGGGTGATTTCGGTATATGGTGATGCGGCCAAAAAGTAGTTGACCTGCTTACGGACTTTCCCTTTTTCTGGGTGGCTCGCCACATACTCGTTCATCCCGAGCGGTGCCTCAATGGTGACATCAAGTCCGAGTTCAGACTTCAGTGCCCGCACTGCTCCTGCTTCGAGTTCTTCACCTTCTTCAATCTTACCTTTTGAGAGCGTCCAATGACCAAAGATATCGTGTACGAGCGCTAGGTACATCGATCCATTATCTTCAGCATAGACGACCGCTCCACCGAGGCGCTCAACTGGCATTTCATGGAATGGAATATCACGCTTTTTCTTTTTACCAATTTCTTCTTTACCCGGTTCACCAATTTCTTTATAGACCGCACCAAGTACGCCGTTTACAAACCGACTGCTATTTTCGCCACCAAACTGCTTGGCGAGTTCAATC
>CALMKR010000243.1 GCA_937867625.1 uncultured bacterium
ACGGTAGCCATAAAAGCGTCATAATTTTTGACTATCCGAGCACGATTGATGGTATAACCTGTGACAATATGCTGTTTAAGTGTTTTAGTTGCCCAAATTCGAAAATTGGTAGCAGTTTTTGAATTAACTCTATAACCGACAGACAAAATGACATCAAGATTGTAGTGCTTTACATCACGCTCAACTACCCGCTTGCCCTCTCTTTGAACTATCCGGAAATTCCGGATAGTTGACTTCTCTGACAGTTCATTCGTTCTATAAATATTCTTTATATGCTCATTTATTGTACGCACATCTACCGTGAAAGCATCCGCTATTTGTGACTGAGTAGCCCATATCGTCTCTTTTTTTGTGTCTCCCCGTAATTCTAAAGCACCAGATTTTGTCTGATATATCAGTTTTTTATTTAGGTTTTTGTTTTGCGACATCTTAACTTTTTGCATGTTTATTACAGTTAAGTACTAAGACTCACTCTATTAAGCTCAAGTATACCAAAAAAACATACCTGGGGGCATGTTTTTTGGTAACATCAATTATTTTCTTTAATCAAACAACTTCCAGATATTCTTATCTTCCTCTCCATCAATCTTGAACAGCACCGTTCCTCGCAACTTGTACTTATTCGCTAGATCAAGTTTATCCTCTATCGACTTGGCATCACTGTAGGTGATAAAACGCACACTGACGGTCTCTCCGGTCTTATTCGCGTAAGCGAGCGCTTTGGCGGCCGCTTCCATTCCTTTTGGAGTGCCCTTTGGCAGTTTTTGTTTGTTGAGCTTCTCCCAGGTGGTATCTTCAGGGAAATAACTCATGATGGCTTCCCCACCTTCACTACGACCAATTGGTGTGCGGTAGATTTTCTTTGAAAGTTCCTGTATTCGCGGAGGATTTAAGGTCGCTACCCGTGAATAGCTACTAAACCAATCTGGTTCAACGGTCACATCCCAGGCGCGTCCATAGGTCGCTACACCCACGAGTACCTTATCCTTGGGGAAATCTTCAAGGGCGAGCTTTACTACCTTTTCTACCCATTCCTTGTCTGCCACTGGTGCATATGGGTAGCCGGTACGCTTCTTGTTGAGAGTAAGGTCAGCGCGCTGCTGGTCGTAGGTCATGAGTTCGATCCGGTCACAGTGCTTGGCAATTTCCTTGTAGTCGTTGGCGTAATTGAGCGGACTGGGGACGTTTACATAGAGATCCTTGGCTGGAGTACGGGCTTCTACTGTACAGGTGAGAAGTTTACCTTTGAGCTCCTTTTTGAGGTCTTTGAGGAAAAGTGAGAAGT
>CALMKR010000244.1 GCA_937867625.1 uncultured bacterium
CTGAGAGTCCGTAGCGGACTTTTTTCCAGATAAGACCCGAGAGGTCGTAGCCCACGAGACGGTCAAGTACGCGACGGGCTTCCTGTGCTTCTTTGAGGTTTTCATCAATCGCACGCGGATGCTTGATCGCTTCCTTCACTGCACCTTCGGTAATTTCGTGAAAAACGACGCGCTTGAGGTTTTTGTTCGAACCTTTAATAAGCTCGGCCACATGCCAGGCGATGGCTTCTCCTTCACGGTCGGGGTCGGAGGCAAGAAGGACGAGGTCGGCACTTTTGGCTGCTTTTTGGAGTCCCGCAATCACCTTTTCTTTACCAGGTGAGACGATATAGCGAGGGACAAATCCCGCTTCAATATCAACGGCGTCTTTGTTTGTCTTCGGCAAATCCCGCACATGACCAATCGAGGACATGACGGTATAGCCTTTACCAAGGTACTTTTCAATGGTCTTGGCTTTGGCTGGTGACTCTACGATAACGAGGGTACTCACCCCGTTAGAGGTTTTTGAGCTCGTCGCTGTCTTAGTTGTAGTCCCCGGAATCGTCATAATGTTTTTAATATACTTATATTTATAGATAAACCTCTAACGGGGCTCATATATATGTGTGTGCCGTTACAAATACTAGGTTTCTAGGTATCTGTCAAATAACAGCCAGGGAAAGCCCTTTGAATGCTTACTGTAATGGTGGTGTGGCGGGAAGGAAGGTGCGTGGGGTATAGATACCCCCTTCTGCGACAATATGACCCTCGAGCTCCACCTGCATGAGGACGATATTGGCGGCCGCGGTCGGGAGGCAAAGGCGGGTGATGAGGGTATCGCGGTCAGTTGGTTCCGGGAGGTGAGTAAGGACGAGTATGGCTTCGGGTGAGAGATTGCTCTCGTCCATGGTCTTCGTCTCGGTAGTAGTCTGTTCAATATTGAGCACATCGAGAATATCCGCAACGGAGGTCACTGGTGTTGCGCCGAGCTTGAGGAATTGGTGACAACCACGTGAGGTCGGGGAGAAGATGCTGCCGGGTACGACGAGAAGCTCACGATTGTAGTCTACCGCCATCCGTGCGGTGATGAGGGTGCCTGATTTCTCGCCCGCTTCGATGAGGAGTGTCGCTGTACACATACCGGCCATGATGCGGTTCCGCTGCGGGAAGGTCCATAGCGCCGCCCGCGTATCAGGAGAAAGTTCGGACATGAGCCCACCACCAGCTTCAACAATGCGCTGTGCGAGTCGACGATTGGTCGCGGGGTAGATGACACGCTCTAGAAGGCCACTGCCAGGGACGGCGAGCGTGTAGAGTCCGGCCGTCAGCGCTGTCTCATGCGCGAGCGCATCAATCCCGAGTGCGAGACCTGAGACGATACCGACTGGGTAGCCCTTCAGACCTCCAATCAGTTGCTCGACTGCCTGCTTCCCGTAGGTGGTATACTGTCGTGAGCCGACCACCGCGATGAGCACAAGGTCAGGGGGTGGGAGATTACCGACTGCCCATAAGGCCTTCGGTGGCTGGGGGATTTCCGCCAAAAGAGCCGGGAACTCTTCCCGTAGTAACTGCCGTAGTGGCAAGGTACTCATAGAAAAATTGTAGCATAACATGTCGATCGATGAGGTGATGTTTCTTTATCTATTTGCAAATTGGTGTATACCATGCCCTAATCACAGCTCCTCACGTCTACAAAGTTTAATTTTATATTCTCAAAAAGTCATATTTTCTTGACATTAGCCCTTATTTTAGGGCATGGTATACTTTACAACGTTATTTATAGTAGAAACTAGGGTATGCTCGACATTAAATTTATTCGCGAAAACCTCGATATTGTGAAGGCGGCGGCGGTTAAAAAGAAAATCAAGGTTGATCTCGATCGTTTGGTCGCTCTTGATGATTCTCGTCGTGCGCTCATGACGAGTATCGAAAGTAAAAAAGCCGAGCAGAACCGCGTATCTGACGAAATCGCCAAGGCGAGTGAGGCAAGTGTCCGCGAACCCTTGATCGCCTCAATGCAGAGTGTGAAGGCGGCGGTACAGGCCGAGGAAGAGCAACTGAAGCCGGTTCTCGAAGAGTGGAAGGCTTTGATGCTCCAGGTACCGAATATCCCTGATATGACCGTGCCCGATGGTGAGAGTGACGCGGACAATGTCGAGGTACGTGCTTGGGGTGAACAGACGAAGTTTCCATTTGTCGCCAAAGACCACATCGAGCTTATGCTCGCGCACAAGATGGTTGATTTTGAACGAGGAGCCAAGGTACACGGCTTTCGTGGCTACTACATGCTCGGGGATGGGGCGAAGCTCATGTGGGCGATTTGGAATTATGCCAACGACTTCTTTGGTGCACGTGACTTCGTGCAGATGCTGCCACCAACGATTGTCCGTAAGCAAAACCTCTACGGTACCGGACACCTCCCGAACGATGCGGACGATGTTTTCCGTACCCAAGACGATGACTATCTCATTGGTACCAGTGAAGTTTCTGGTATGGGCTTTTATAGTGACGAGGTCCTTGATAAGAGTGAACTTCCGGTGAAGTTCCTCGCTTTCTCACCATGTTACCGCCGCGAAGCTGGTAGTCATAGTAAAGACGTGAAGGGTCTCATCCGCGTCCATGAATTTTATAAAGTGGAACAGATTGTCCTCTGTGAGGCCTCACACGAAGAAAGTGTGAAGTGGCACGAAGAAATCACCAAGAACACCGAAGACTTCATGCAATCACTCGGTATCCCGTACCGCGTCGTCCTTAACTGTGGTGCTGACATTGGTCAGGGTCAGGTGAAGAAGTACGACATCGAAGCTTGGGTACCAAAAGAAGAGAAGTACCGCGAGACTCATTCCGCTTCATACTTCCATGACTTCCAGACTCGTCGCTTTAATATCCGCTACAAGGACACTGACGGTACTGTCCGTTATGCTCACTCGCTCAATAACACCGCCGTGGCAGCGCCTCGTATTCTCGTTTCACTCGTCGAGAACCTCCAGCAGGCTGATGGATCAATCAAGATTCCGGATGTGTTGATACCCTACTTCGGCAAGTCAAAGATCGGGTAAGGCCGTATATATTGCCCGTATACTTTGTTACATTTCGTTTTTTCGTCCTCACCGTATAATCGCGATACGACTCGAACGAAAAAACTCATTTTCTTACAGAAACTGTCCACTCATTGGTCTTTTGTTTCGCTTGCTCACAAAATACTCAATGAGTCTTGCGGAAACGCCCCACGTTTCCTCACCTCGTCTACGACCAATATCTACAACCTTTGACACGTAATGGCAGGGAAGCATTGTCTTTAATTGATATGCTACACTGGGTACCATGTTCAAGCAGAAGTCTCCGGTCAAAAAGAAATTTGCTGTTCCCCTCAAGGCGAAGAAGCAGCGTCGCCAGTGGGATCCGCGTACTCGCGCGATTCTGCGGCAAGTTATCATCGGTCTTGGTATTTTGATCGTGATTGGTCTTTTGGTGACGGCTGTTTGGTACGGGACTCGTGTTTCATTT
The DNA here is from genome assembly GCA_937867625.1 of uncultured bacterium. Lineage (GTDB taxonomy): Bacteria > Patescibacteriota > Minisyncoccia > Phycocordibacterales > UBA918 > OLB19. Next base: position 3,487 of record CALMKR010000244.1, read on the forward strand.
TTGACCATTACCGATGTGACAGTAGAAGGTGGTGAGACTATCAATCACGAGACGGTCAAAAAGGCTGTTGAGGGAGTCCTCGAAGGCGACTACGTGGGTCTGGTACCGCGCCGCTTTGCCTGGGCCTATCCGGATGAAGAAATCCTCGAACAGGTCCGCACTATTCCACGAGTCAAAGATCCGGTACTCGAGCGCACGAGCGGCACCGCCATCCATCTCAGTTTCAGTGAATATATCCCGCACGCACTTTGGTGTCAGGGACGGGGCAGTGAGGAGTGTTACTTTATCGATGATGCCGGTTATGCGTTTACTCGGGCACCAAAGCTTGAAGGGGGAACCTTCCCTCGCTTCCATACTATCGGTACCGAAGCCAAAGAGCGCACGGCGATGATTGCTACCGATGATCTCCGCGCGATTGAGACACTGCGTGAGGCACTGAGCGATGAGCTCGGTCTCCCGATTGCCTTTGTAGAGACGGATATGGTGCGCGATGTCTTCCTCGGTGTGGCAGGTGGCGGCGAAATCAAGGCCACCCTGCGCATGTCTTCGGAGGAGACCGTCTCAAACCTCAAGAGCATCCTCGCCTCAAAAGAATTTTCCGATATCAAACCGGGCAGCTTTCAGTACATCGACCTGCGCTTCGGGAACAAAGTATTTATAAATGAAGAAGCACCAGGTAGCCGCGCGACTACTACGGCAACGAGTAGTGAACCGGTCAGTGAAGTGACAGTACCAGCGAGTGAGGGAAGTGCAGATAGTGTTGATGATGCCTAAAATGAAAAGACCACCGGCGAAGGTGGTCTTCTCGGTAGTGTTACAGCCGCCAACAGCTGAGCAAAAATCGCTGAAACAGAATGCTGTTATCAATGGCTAGGACAGCAAATGCAAACTGTGTTAAGCCAAAGAGAGAATCAGTCAGTTCGATTTCGACCATGCTCATGATGAAAACGATCAAGATGCTCACTGTCAGGTACCACTGCAGTAGGATGGCATCAACCAATACAGCAGCGATTTTGGCACCAAACAACTCGCTGAGCCAGTCCTCGACGATCAAAACACTTTCTTTCAAGACTACCTCCTTGATGTTTGGTTGCGTTTCTGCAGTCTTGTTGTAGAGTACATCCACTATTCACCCCGTTAGAGGCAAACTAACTATGTCTGGAAAAACTATACCAAAAATATCACAAAATGACAGAGCCTCTAACGGGGTGAACTTCTGGCAACAACTCCCGACACCATTTCTCGCTATCGCGCCGATGGCGGATGTGACTGATGCTGCCTTTCGTCAGATGATGGCGAAGTACTCGCGCCATACCCGCGCTGATGGCTCAGTCGGTGGTGCTGATATCACCTGGACCGAGTTCGTGGCGGCGGACGGTCTCGTAAGAGCGACACCCGAGGGCAAGGTCAAGCTCATGGCTGACCTCATCTATAGTGAGGAAGAGCGTCCGATTATCGCGCAGCTCTTTACCCGGCACCCGGAGCATATGGAATACGCAGCGCGACTGTGTCTCGAACTCGGGTTTGACGGGATTGATATCAATATGGGTTGTCCAGCGGGAGCAATTATCGACCAGGGCTGTGGCGCTGCGATGATAAAGACCCCGGATATCGCACGCGCAGTGATTCAGGCTGCCAAGCGTGGCGCGAAGAGCGACGACGGCGGTATCCCGGTCTCCGTGAAGACACGCCTCGGGTACAACACCGACCAGGTGGAGGAGTGGATACCGGTAATCCTCGGTGAAAAGCCCGCGGCACTGACGGTCCATGCTCGCACGCGTAAAGAGATGAGCAAGGTCCCAGCTCGCTTCGAGCGCCTTCGGCGTGTGGTCGAACTCCGCAACGAAATCTCACCTGAGACCAAAATCATCGGCAATGGGGATGTTCTCTCCGCCGAAGATGGTCGTGCTAAGGCCCTCGAATACGGGCTTGATGGCGCGATGGTGGGCCGAGCCTTGTTTGGCAATCCGTGGTTCTTCCATCCGACTCGCCGCCTCCCAACTCGCCTCACGGCGCTACCGACTCACGGGGTCAATCGCGACACCATTATGACCACGGACACCAGTGCAGCGGATATCGAGTACATCAGTATCGAGGAGCGGCTCCGTGTCCTCGTCGAACATACTCGGCTCTTTATGGAGCTCTTGCCATTCAAGAACTTCGCCGTGATGAAAAAGCACTACAAAGCCTATGTCGGGGGCTGGCATGGTGCGGCCGAACTACGCCACCTCCTCATGGAGCAAGATACGCCCAAGGCGGTTGCCGAGGCTGTAGAGCAATACCTTGCATCTGCGAAATAGCGGCGTATAGTATTTTGCAGATCGCAACAAAAAACGAGCAGGGAGGCTCTCATGCGGTGTGTACCTTCAAAGACTCAGATCCGTGATTATTCCGCAGAATTGGCGGTACTGTTTGGTGATGGTCCTCATATTGCAATAAGCCGTATTGCGGATATGTGCGATTACGTGGTACAGGCAGAGCGACCGAATATTGTCACAATGTGTCGACTTTTCGAAGATGCTGAGTGTCCAATTTTGTATCGCACAGCGGTGCAACCCTTGTATCCGTTGCCCGAGTTTCTGCCCACTTTATGCCGGCAATTTGATGTCTACTGGCAGTCAGTCCTGGTGGGGCGATTCAATCATGTGGATGAGGTGCTCTGGACTCTGGGCGCACTTTTTCGTTCGATAAAACCGTTTAATTACGGTAACGCCATCATCGGTCATCTGATCGAAAACTCAGCCAGGAAACACTACAACTTGCCCTGGCGACTACGGCCACTTGATCGTCGTGATTTTGTCACATATCACGAGTCAGTGTTTTGTCGGCACTACGGTGCCGTACTTGCCATGTAGTAACGGGCGCCCCTTACCTGGGGCGCCCGTTTTCTGTGTATTACATTTGGGTTTGTAACGGCATAGTCCTGTACAATGAATAGCGATGAGTGAAGTCCTGCAAGCCAACATCTTCTTTTTTATTGCGAGTGCCGCCACAATCGTCTTTGCGATTATGACGTGCATTGTGCTGTACTACGTCATCAAGATTCTTATTACTATCCGCTCTATTGTCGAACGAATCGAAGCGGGGAGTGATGTGATAGCAGACGACGTATCAGCTATGCGAGAATTTGTGAAGAGTGGGGGCCTCGTGGCATATCTCATTAATCGCGTCTCACCAAAAAAGCGGAGCACCCGCTCGTCGCGAGCCAAACAATCTACCGACGAAGCGAACGATTGATTTTATAACTTTTCATTCACTATACCTATGGCAGAAAAGAAACAGAAAGGGCTATCAAATACCGAAAAGATGAGTATTGGCGTGGGTCTGACCGCCGCTGCAGTCGCAGCCGCTGGAGCCTTCTTCCTTGCAGGCAGTAAAAATGCCGCGAAGAACCGCAAGGTCGTAAAGAGTTGGGTCCTCAAGGCCAAGGCCGAAGTCCTCGAAGGTCTCGAGAAGGCGCAGCAGATGTCTCAGGCCGAATACGAAGCGTTGGTTGAGACTGTTGGTGCCGCCTACGCGCAGGTACAGACAGTTTCAAAGGCCGATATCTCTGGCTTCAAGAAAGAAATGAAAGATCAGTGGCAGAAGATTGCGAAGACTGCCGCACCAAAGAAGAAGAGTGTAAAGAAGGTAGTGGCCACCAAGGCCGCTGCAGCCGTGACCAAGGTCGCGACGAAGGCCGTTGCGAAGAAAGTAGCAAAGGTCGCCAAAAAAGCGGCAAAGTAGGGAACAACGAGCCAAAACACAAAACACCACTTGGGGTCTACCGACCCTTGGTGGTGTTTTGATTTGGTACTATAGAGAGAGTCATGCAGAAAGCCGTTTTTGTACACGTGTTTGTTTGGTGTCTCTTTGCGACCATGGTTATGGGCTTTTTGGCCTGGTCTGGCGGTCAGGCCACTGCCACCAACAGTGAGGCCAAAGTGTCCTACCAATATGTGGTCGCTCCGACCGAACTTGTCCCTGGCGTATCAGGGTATGTGGTGATCGATGAAGACACCGGGGAGGTACTGCTCGCGCAGGCCGCGGATGTCTCGCGCCCTACGGCGTCCGTGATCAAACTCCTTGTGGCTGCGGCTGCGCTACAGTCTGACCTCCTTGATGCCACCACCACGATTACCTGGAGTGATGTCGACGCGCCCGAAGACTTTGGCAAGCTTGTTGTCGGGGAGGTGTATACGCTGCGTGAACTGCTCTTTCCGTACCTCATGGAATCATCAAACGATGCTGGTGCCGCTATCGAGCGCACCTGGGGAGCGGCACTCACACCAATCATCAAGGAGGGCCTTGCGGAGGCTGGTGTGGCAGACGCCGTCACGGTTGCTGATTATAGTGGCCTCAGTCCCAAGACGACCGCCACTCCAGCGGCACTCGCACGCCTGACCCAGCATCTCGCAAAGACAACTCCGACCGTCTTTGATATCACAAAGCTCCCGCAGTATGTCGGCCATCAACCACTGGTGAACAACAGTCCGTTTATCGCGGACGTAGATTACGAAGGCGGCAAACACGGCTACACGCCTGAGGCGGGCAAGACCGCGGTGGTGCGCTTCCACGCCACCTACGGAGACGGCGAGCGCACGCTGGTGGCCGTCCTCCTGGGTGCCGATGATAGTAAAGCGGCGCTTAAGGCCCTCAAAACCGCTCTAGAAGGGTCAGTGACGCGTGTGCCGCAGAGTGGAGGAGACTCTGCTATACTACCTGCATCCTAACTAAGACCATATGACTGAATCAACTGCCCTTTATCGCAAATACCGACCAGACAGTTTTGCGGCTGTCCGTGATCAAGACCATATTGTCTCGGTCCTTGAAGGCGCTATCAAAAAGGGCAGTATCCCACACGCGCTACTCTTCTCTGGCTCACGCGGTACCGGCAAGACCACCATGGCGCGTATTTTTGCGCACGCCATTGGTGCCAAAGATATTGATATCTACGAGATGGACGCTGCCAGTAACCGTGGTATCGATGATATCCGCGAACTGCGTGATGCGGTCCATACGGCACCCTACGAATCACCGTTTAAGGTGTACATCATCGACGAGGTGCACATGCTGACTAAAGAAGCATTTAATGCACTCCTCAAGACCCTCGAAGAACCACCATCACACGTCGTCTTTATCCTCGCGACGACCGAAGAGGAAAAGCTCCTTGATACGATTCTCTCGCGCTGCCAGGTGTTCCGCTTCCGCTCACCATCACGTGAGGTCTTGGTCGCGACCGTGACCGATGTGGCCAAAAGAGAAGGCTTTACGCTAGATACCGCGGCCGCTGACCTCATTGCTATCGCAGCCGATGGCTCATTCCGTGATGCACTTTCAATCACCCAGAAGGTCCTCTTGGCTTCGGGCGATACGGTTGGTACAGCAGACGAGGTCGCTATCATTATCGGTGCGCCGAAGGTCACCCTCATGATTAACCTCCTTACCGCGCTCCACAAGAAAGATGCACCTACCGCCCTTGGTGTGGTCCGCGAAGCGACCGCCCTCCATCTCGAGATGAAGCTCTTCCTCCGCCTCCTCCTTGAGTCGGTGCGCGCGGTCATGGTGATTCGCAATGATGCTGCGAGCGCCGATACTATCCTCGCCCCCTTTAGTGGTGAACTGGCGACCACACTGCGAGGCTTCGCGTCTGAAGCCACCTCGCCCTTGAATTCGCACTTGCTCTTGAAGCTCCTCGCGGCCCTTGATAATGGCTCACGCTCACCACTGCCGTACCTGCCGCTTGAAGTGGCGGTCGTCGAGCACTGCGGTGGACAGTAATTTTTTATGAAAAAGGTATATCTTGTGCGTCACGGAGAAACTAACAGTAATGTTAGTCGTGCCTGGCAAGATCCTGAAGAGCCTCTGAACGACACCGGACTTGCTCAAGCCGAACAAGTGGCTGATAGACTCCGTCACCTTAAGGTCGATCGGATTATCTCGAGCACCATGCCCCGAGCACTCCAAACGACAGAAAAGATAGTTGCGGCTCAGGGTATGCCGTTTGAAACCTCAGACCTGTTTCGTGAGATCAAGGTACCGACATCCTTGATTGCGGCACCCTTTACCGAAGTAACCGAAACCCCACAACAGCAGTTTATTGCCGAGCGTGTTGCACATGCGAGTGAGGCTGACTGGTATTTTGAAGATGAAGAAAATCCTACTGATTTTTTACTCCGAGTGAAGTCCGCTTTGGCATTTTTGACCGAGCAGAGTGAAGACACGCTCCTGGTGGTTACCCATGGTGGCTTTTTACGCTGTGCACTCGGCTACATCATCACCGAAGGTACCTGTGATGCCACTGACGTGTACCGCTTCCTCAAAACGATTAAGACTACGAACACAGGCATAACGGTGCTGGAGTTTTCAGAAGGAATGTGGACATTACGAGTCTTTAACGACCACGCACACTTTGCGGAATAATATGGAAAAACGCGTTTATTTTGTCCGACATGGACAGTCAGTCGCTAACCGAGATGGTGTTCTTGGTGGCAAAGGCACCCTCTTGAGCGAAACGGGACAAGAGCAGGCCGCTCGTGTAGCAGAGCGCTGTGAGTACATCGATTTTGATACGCTCATTGCGAGTGATTTTGTACGCGCCCAAGAGACTGCCGCACCTATCGCAGCGGCCAAGAACTTGCCGATTATTACCAACCCACTATTTGGTGAATTCTTTGAAGCGTCCGAATTTAATGGACTGACAGAAACTGATCCAGCCGTCGTAGCGTATCGACAAGAACGTAACGATAATGTAGTGAATAATCCCACCTGGAGCTATGCCGATGGTGAGACGGTAGCGGCCTTTATGCTGCGGTTAGAAGCCGCAAAGCGTTGTCTTGAAGAGATTGAGTCATCTAGTGTCCTTGTGGTGTCTCACGCCTTCTTCATCCAAGGCTTCTTGTCTTCTATCTTGCTCAATTCATACGTGCCGAGTCGCGAGTGGCTCCACGCTATTCAAACATTTCAGCACAGCAATACCGGTGTCTCGATGTTGCGGTATAGTGAAGGGAAGTGGAGTGTAGTAATGTTTAACGACCACGCGCACTTTGCGGAATAATCTATGGATATTTATTTTGTACGGCACGGGCAGACGGATGGGAATGTGGCGGGCCGTCACCAGCACCCGGATATCACCCTCAATGAGCTGGGGAAGCTTCAGGTCGCGCGAGTAGCGAAGCTGCTGAAGGGTATGAAGCCCACGCACCTCATCACGAGTACGAACAAACGCGCCATGGAGACCGCGATGGTGATTGGGCGTGAGTGTGACCTCATCCCCGAAACCTATCCGAAATTCGAAGAGATGCACCGACCAGACTTCTTGGTCGGGAAGCGCTTTCTCGAGTGGGAAGCTTTTAAATATGTCGTCGGGTGGCTCTTTGGGGTGAAGGCGGCCTCCATGCACGATGGTGAATCATACAGCGACTTCCTCGCCCGCATCCTGGCCGCGAAGCACCAGCTTGAAGCCCTCCCCCAGAACAGCAAGGTCGTCATTGTCTCCCACACCGTCTTCATCAATTTCTTTTTGGAGCACATGAACCGAACTGAGAAGATGGGTGTCTTCCGCGCCACCATCCGCTTTTTTGCTATCCTTCGGCTCAAGAATACCGCAGTGACCCATGTGACCGTAAAAGATGGACACTGGCGCATTAAGGAGCGATTCTAGGGCAGTAGAGAACAGGGCTTCACTTTTTCCGCATTTTCTGGCACTATAGTCCCTGCCGCACGTAGTCTCTGACCTCTGCGGCACCATCTGCTCCCGCGCAGCCCTTTCCCGAGGAGGGAGTAGATGCGGGTGGTGGCGGGCGTCCCCCACGGATTTTGCCCGCCATCACCTCATTTTTGCCGATTCGTCTAATGGTAGGACTCTGGTTTCTGGTACCAGCTATTGGGGTTCGAGTCCCTGATCGGCAGCCAACATGAGCTAGCTCAAAGATAGCTAGTAAAAGATACCTATACTGTAAATTGCATACCTGCTGAGAGCAGTATTCAGAACAAAAAGCACTTCCGATACAGAGGTGTTTTTTGTTGTTTTATATTACAACAAAGTATGCTATAATCTTTTTATGAAAGATGATGCCAAAAAGTTGGGAGAAAATCTCAAAAAACTTAGGGTTAAAAAAGATATTAGTCAAATAGAACTCGCTCGAATATTGGGCGTTGATCGATCTTTTGTAAGTAATGTGGAGAATGGGAAAAATAACCCAACACTCTCAACACTAAGAAAGATTGCTAGTGCACTCGGTGTGTCAACTAGCGAATTATTGAAATAAATTATGAATACAACAAATCAAATTTTAATAATAGTTCCAAGCATCCTAATTCTTTTTAGTTTTTTTGTATATATTTTTTATAAATCTAAAAGATATTCAGATGGATTAGATGAACTTTATAAAAAAATTAGTGAAGAAATAAAATATGCAGTAGCTCCAAAATCTATAGAAATATCTCTTGGCGTAAATGATCTTGTTGATTTGGCTATTGAGGTATGGCGCATGGAGCAAAGAATAAAAGAATCCTCTTCATTAATTACAGAAAATCACAGTAAGGGTTTAAATAATTCGATTGAACGGCTCAAGAGGTATGTAGAAAAATATGATATTGAGATTGTTGATTATACAAACCAAAAATTTAACGACGGTCTAAACCTAGAGATCCTTTCAGTAGAAAAAGATGCGTCTATATCACACCCTATTGTGCAAAAAACTATTGAGCCCACAATTTTATGTAAAGGACAGGTCGTAAGAAGGGCAAAAATAATTCTATTAACAAATAACTAATATGGCTAATCCAATAAACATTCAAATAGGTATTGATCTTGGGACAACAAATTCCTCTGTAGCCATAAATAATAATGGTTCTATTGAGATAATAAAAAAACCAGGAGGAGTAGAATATACGCCATCTGTTTTTGGTTTTGATAAGGCTGGCAATAAAGTAGTGGGTCAAAAAGCATACGAAGCATACTATCGCTACTCATCAAAAGATGAAGAAAAAAACTATAAACCCGAAGTAAAAAGACTTATGGGAACATCTGAAACTTTTCATTTTGAAAGAGCAGATGTTGAAATGAATCCCGAAGCAATCTCTGCTGAAATCTTAAAAAATCTTAAAGAAGACATTCTTAGAAAATATCCTGATTTTAATACTACTGGTGTTGTAATTACTGTACCCGCAGCGTTCTCTGTTTTACAATCTGAAGCGACAAAGCGAGCAGGTAATCTTGCTGGATTTAAACATGTGGTTCTTCTTCAAGAGCCAATTGCTGCAGCGGTCGCTTATGGATTTGGAAAATCGGAAAATGAAAACTGGCTTATTTATGATTTGGGTGGTGGTACTTTTGATGTTGCCTTGATTGCTTCAAAAGACGGTGCTCTCTCTGTGCTTGGACATAATGGAGATAATTTCCTGGGTGGTAAGAATATTGATCTAGAAATAGTAGATAAGGTAATTGTACCTAAGATTCTTGAGAAATTTTCGATAAATAATTTTAATAAAACGAATGAAAAATATCGTAGTGTCTTTTCTCAACTAAAATTTATAGCTGAAAACGCAAAAATAGAATTAAGTCAATATGATAAGACGTCGATTTTAATTGAGAATATAGGGACAGATGACGATGGAAAGGAGATTTTTATTAACTTCTCTTTTTCTCGAGGAGAATTTGAAAAACTTATAGAGCCATTTATCGATAGAACTATAGAACTTTCAAAAGATACGCTTAAAGATGCAGGCATAAAGAACTCTTCTGTCTCAAAAGTTGTTCTTGTCGGTGGTCCTACTCAAATTCCTTATTTAAGAAAGCGAATTGAAGCAGATTTAAAAATTACCGTTGATGCTACTGTTGACCCTCTCACTGTAGTAGCAAGAGGTGCGTGCGTTTTTGGGATAAGTCAAAAAATCCCAAAAGAATTTATTGAAAATGATGAACAAAAAGTAAAAGCAGGAGCATTGTCTTTAAATATAAATCACGAAACCTTAACTTCAGAAACCGAAGAAACTATTGGTGGTGTAATTCCGGATTTACAAGGAACTGAAGATGAATATTATATTCAGATTCAATCTGATAGCGGTTCATATAATGGTCAAAAAATTAAATTAAAAAATGGTAAGTTTTTTGATACTGTCTCTGTGGAGACTAATAAAACCAATCACTACTGGATTTATTTGTTTGATAAAAATGGGAATTCTGTGACCATTGATCCTGATTCATTTTCAATAACACATGGACTCTCTGTCTCTGGTGCTCCGATGCCACATTCAGTTGGTATTATTGTGGTTAAAAAGGATCATGTGAGAAATATAGCTACAAATATAAGTGAGAAGATTTTTGATAAAGGTTCAATTCTACCAGTAAAGAAAGTTTTAACTGATTACAAAACATCAAGAAAATTAATAAAAGGAGCTGAAAATAAGTTAGATATTACTCTTGTAGAGGGAGAATCTGAAATTCCAGATCGTAACACTTTCTTGTGTGAGCTTGGAATTAATGGAAAAGACTTACCATACGACCTACCCGAAGGTACACCATTAGAGCTTAGTGTAGAAATGAATGAATCTCGAGAAGTCTCTGTTACAGCATATATTCCTTTAATTGACTTAACTTTAAAAGCTCGATCAACCTCGCAAGATGAAGATATTGAGGTAAAAAATATTGAGTATGATTTAAAACTTCAAACAGAAAGAGCTCAGGTTGTATCAGACACATGTACATCAGAGGAGAAAAATAAACTAAATAGCACAATTAGGGCTGTTAGTTATAGTCTGGCTAATGCACACGCTGATCAAGATGAAAAAAGAAAAGCAAACAAACAACTTAAGGACTTAAAGATGGCTATTGATTTGATGGAAAAGGAAAAAGAAATGCCACAACTCATTAAAGAATTTAATGACAACATAGAAAACACTGAAAAAGTAATAGCTGAACTCGGTGATGATAAAGATAAGGTAAAACACGAAGACCAAATGACACAATTAAAAGCAGAGGGCCAGAAAGCTATAACCGATAACGATAAAGCTCTCTTAATAAGAGTAAATGAACAAATTTCTGAGTTGAGTACAAGAGCAATATATTCCAACCCTTCTACATGGGCTTATATTTTCAGAAAGTTAACTGATGGTAGTAAAACGTTCATAAATGAAAAAGAGGCCGGTTATTATATAGAAAAAGGAAGAAGATCAATTGAAATGGGTGATGTTGATGAATTAAAACGGTGTGTTCATAATTTGCAGTTGCTGCTTCCGTCGGGCGAGCAAGATGCAATGAAAAGTAACCTTTCGGGGATCACCCGTTAAATCATATGTCTAATACACTTAAAAACAACGCATATCATATCTTAGGGCTCGATGTATCAGCGAGTGAAAAAGATATATCAAAAAGATCAAAAGAAATTTTGAATCGTTTGTTGGCTGATGATATACCTGAATATGATCTTGATATAGGAATGTTCAGTGATTTTAGAACGGAAGATTCAGTAAAAGATGCATTACAAAGGTTGCAGTCTCAAAAAAAGAAGATTAAAGAATATTTCTTTTGGCTCCAAATTGCTGACAGTGTGGACGAACAAGTATTGAAGTTTTTGAAAACCAAAGATTACTCTAATGCAATCAAAACTTGGCAAAATGTAAGTGATGGCGACGGTACAAAAAATCTTTTATATAAAAAGAATCTAGCAATTTTATATTGTTTGGTTTTATCTGTTGAAAATAATGAGGAATATCTCAAAGACTCATTAAGAGCTTGGGGAGATTTAATCAATTCTGATAAATTCTGGACTTCTTTTTCTAAGATATATCGACTTCATGACGAACAGACAGCCAGTGAGGATGTTATTAATGATTTCAGAAAGCATGTTGTTGAATTACTTTCAGATATCTATGCTGAACTTCATCAAATTCATAAAAACAATGACTACGTTAATGAATTTCAAAAAACCTTTTCTGTAAAAGGAGAAAAGATTGAAAAAAATGTATTAGCTCCTGCATATCAAACAATCAATAAGGCGGTCGAAGGGTTAGAAAAAATGGAAGTTAGTAAGGACGGAAAATTTGATAAAGAGGAATCTGAGATCATTAAAAAATATATTACTTCTGTTCAAGAAGAACTAAATAAACTTATCGACCTAGGATTATATGAAGATAGTCAAACAAAAATTATGCGTGATCGTGCTGCGAATGCCCTTCGAAGTATTGTCATAGATCTACATAATAATCTTAGTGAGTTAGAAAAATCAAAAAGACTGTTAGAGATTGCTGTCAGCCTAGCTGGAACAGATAGTTTAAAAAACAAACTAAAAAGCGAATTAGACCAAATAGAAAAGAATGTTAAGGACGATGCTGAAAGTGTTGTTGTAATAGAATTGCCTGGAATGTTTAAAACATCTACTATTGTATTTAAAAATAATTTTCTTGAGTATAATAATAAAAGATTTTTTTATAAAGATGTAGATAGTATTGCTTTTCATTCCACAGCAACTAAGCATTCAGTTTATTATATTCCAACAGGAACAACATACGATTACAGCTTTTCATTGATTTCTGGGCAAGAAAACATTTCGATATCACTAAATGCAAGTAAAGATGAGAGTGATAATAAACAAAAATGGGTGCAGTTAATTAGTCTTGCTTCTGCTATGATCCAGCCACTCATAATAAAAAAGATTGTAGATAAAATCTTTAATCGTGGTGAAGAAGTTAAAATTGGCGATGTTACTTTTACGAAAAAAGGATACTATCGCATAAAATGGAAAATGTTTGGTGAAAATGAAAAACTGTGGGTTTACTGGTCGGATACAATATATATCCCAAAAATGTTTCAAGGAGAAGTTATTCTATGGGAGGAAAAAGAAGGTAAAAGTGCTCAATTCACTTCTGTGTCGATGTCTACACCAAATGCCATTATTATACCTGATCTTGTTCAGGCTTGTTACGATAACCGAGAAGACAAATAATTTATGAAAGATCCAAAAGACCATTTAAATATAGACTTAGACTTTCTAGATAAGAAAGATCCAATTCGTGTCGCCCCAAAGCCTGAGACTAATACTAAAGACAAGCAAGAAAAAGTAGAGTCTAAAAATAATTCCAAACAAAGTGAAGATAAAAAGACAGTCAGTGAAGTATCTACAGATGTTAAATATAATTGGAAGAAGATCTTAATTGTTGGGGGTATTATTCTATTTTTTGGATGGGCTATATTTTCTGGAAGTGATGATAGTGGGTCATCAAGCAACTCAAATTCATATTCTTCTAACAGTAATGCAACTTTTACTGATGAATCAGGTCAAACATTTAGATGTTCTGATTACCGTTACGACCAAGCGATGGCTATGAAGCCAACACAAACAGAATCAGATTTATTAGATAGCCGTGTTAGTGCAAGTCAAGCAGAAAAAAGTCGTATAGAAAATATGTATGTGGATGAGTATGATCAAGATTCGATTGATTCATATAATTCTGCAGTAGATAGTTTCAATTATAAAAATAATAGATTAAAATCTGATCTTGCAGCATGGGATGCAAAAGTAAATGCGTACAATAATTACCTTGATAGTTATTGTACTCCAGAATAAATAAATTTTATGTCAACACCAACAAAACCAATTTTATACAACGGATTTACAGTAAGGGATGGCCTTGCGGTAAAAAATCGCATAGAAAGAATATTTTTTACAGAAATTTATCTTCTTTCTGATGAACGATATTTATACTTATTCACAAATTTAAAACCAGAAGAAGTAATTGATCGAGGTAATGAGTATGACATTGTTACTCTTAGTGTTGAAAATAAAAAATATGTTGGTGTAATTATCGCAGAACATTCTCATGATAAGGTAACAAGTATTATTGACGACCTTACGGTACTTAGAGGACTTGATTCAGTGGCGGGAATGAAGCCATTAAAAACTCTTCTTCGTAATGAGGTGATAGCACCATTACTTGACCCTGAAAAATTTAAGAAATTTAAACTTGGAATTCCAAATGGTATTTTACTTTTTGGTCCACCAGGATGTGGAAAGACTTTTATAGTTAAAAAATTAGCTGAAGAGCTGGGATATAATTTTATAGAAATGGCTCCTTCCTCTGTTGCTACTTCATATGTCCATGGTGCGGTTGGCAATATTGGTAAGGCATTTGAAATGGCAAAGTTACAAGCCCCATCAATTATGTTTATTGATGAAATTGAAGGCCTAGTTCCTAAAAGAGAAGAACTTAGCGGATCTGCGGATATCAAAAAGGAGGAAATTAATGAATTTCTTATTCAATTAAATAACGCTGGTCACAATAAAATTCTTGTTGTTGGTGCAACAAATCGTCCTCACATGATTGATTCTGCTATTATGCGTTCGGGTAGAATGGACAAGCGTATTTATATCGGAGCTCCAGATTTTGAAGCACGAAGAGATATGTTTAAGTTGTCTTTATCAGGTCGTCCTTATGATAAAGATATTAACTTTGAAAAGTTATCTGAAATGACTGAAAATTATGTTGGGTCTGATCTTGAATTGATTGTAACTGAGGCTGCTCGAATGGCAGTAGCTCATAATAAAAACCTAATAGATGAAGAAATGCTCATATCTGCAATTAATAAATTTACCCCATCTATTACACCTGAAGAAGTTAAGTATTATGAACAGTTTGCTGATCTTGAAAGATCATAATTATTAGTTAATTTAATTACATTTTATGAGTATTTTTTCATGGAAAGTTACTGAAGAAGAATTTAAAACCCCAAGTAGAAAATTATAGTAATTTAAAAATTACTGAATCTTATCGAGGGATTTCAGCATTACTTGTGTTGGGGTCAATGGTATTAACTGTGGTTTTGGCAAAATTTGGTGTAATTTCTTATGATAGTGTTTATTCAGCAATAATTTATGTACCCCTTGCATATTTTATCTACAAAGGCCATCGCTGGGCTCTTGTTCTTGTTATGCTACTATGGACGTTCGAAAAAGGGTGGCAAGTCTATGATGCGGTAAATAATTCGACTTCTGTAATCGTTCCGATCATTTGGTGGTCAATTTTCATGAATTATTTCTTTAACGCTTTAAAAATTGAGATAGCCAAAAAGAAGCAAATTATAGAAAAATAATATGTCGAATATATCAAAGGAACATTTAGAATATAGAAAAATTTTTTCTAAAATTGCTGCAATTTCTTTACTTATTGCTGTTATCCCAATTTGGCCTTATGTTTTTTATCAAATTTTGAAACTTGTAGTATTTGGAGCTGCTGCTTTTTCAGTTTACTTGTACCATAAGGAAAAAGATAGAAAATGGATGATGATAATGATTGCTATAGCAATCATATTTAATCCAATTAATGCGCTGTATTTTGGACATTTTTTCTGGTCAATTATTGATCTTATCGTAGCTGCATTATTTTATAACTCTCCTAAAAATCATTTAAAACACGAGTAGATTTTGTATTAAGAATAACTAAGAAATTGAAACTATTTTATTCTTCAATATAATTTTACTTTTAAAACAAGTTAGTAATTCTCGTTTCTCTTCGACTAATCCGTCTTTTAAAATAAATTTGGCGTAGTCTCTGATGTCTACGTCTTTTATTTGTATCTGTTGTTTAGTATTCAAAACAGATTGATTAAATCTCTTAATTCGTTCTACCTCATATTTAATCTTTTCTCTCATACCAATCTCATTAATACTTACTTGATCAATCAATTTTTCAAATTGCTGTATTAGTTCGATTTCGTTTATATAACCGCACTTACAGTTTTTATCTTTTGATCTAGTACATCCATAGTAAATATGTCTATTTACTGATCCATCTTTTAGTTTTTTAAACTTTTCATCTGCACAAACACCAGACCCACAAAGCCCACAGGTCATCATTTTTGTAAAAGCAAATTCTTTTGGTTCTTGGGTTCTTAGTGACTGGCTTTTAACTTGTTCTTGAACTAATTCAAAAAGCTCTTTATTGATTATTGGCTCATGTCTACCTGTATAAAAATTTCCACTTTTTCGTGGATACTCAAAAACTCCATAATAGAATGGATTTTGAAGTATGAGATATATATTACTAAGAGTAAGACCTTTGTTGCCACTTCTTGTTTTAAAATTCAAATCAAATTTAAGCCAGTGGAAAAGTTTTCTTCCTGACCATTTTTCATAAGCTACTTTTTCAAACATTTGCTTTACTATTGGTGCTCGTTCTGGATCTATAACCACTTCACATTTTTTGTCCATTCGCTTTTCATTGAGATACCCAACTACCGCAGGACCTGGACGAAGCCCCATTTCACATCGTGTGCGAAGCCCTCGTTTTACGTTAATACTTTTATTATCGTTTTCGAGTTTAGCTTGAGAACAGAGAATCATCAAAAGGAATTTCTCATTTGGAGAATTTTTAAAGTGTTGTCCATATGTTCTAATCTCAAGAAGTTTTGTTTCGTCCATAAGGTCAACTACTGAACCAAGATCACCAGCGTTTCTTGATAGACGATCTGGTGCCCAAGTGAGAATTCCATTATATCTACCTCGACGTATATCCTCTAAAACTTCTCTAAATACTGGTCGTTGCCCTGATTCTTTAGCTGAATGAGATTCGCGCCTAATATCTACGACGGTTAAGGCGTCACGATCGGCTATAGCAAGCATCTCTTTAACCTGGGATTCGATAGACAGGGCTTGCTTTTCATCTGATTCGGTTGATTTTCGAGCATAAAGGACATACCGAATCTTGGTTTTTGGTACCTCTGTCCTAACCCCTAAATTGCTTATATATTGCGTCTCCATATTATATTGATGACGCAATTTGAGCGTTTTGCTAAGCTATGCAGAACTAATGAAATATTGCATACTCGTGATTACTTTTTGATGTCCATATCTACATAATCCTTAAAATACATAGGCTCATCATCTCCCATCCAGTACATAAGCCATGTAGATTCACCTGAGTGTTTATCCATAGTTGAATTGATAAGCAACGAGAACGCATCCGCAAGGTCATCATGCTTTTCAACTCCAAATCCAACAAGTTGCTCGATAAGCCTTTCACATCCTTGTCTCGGGAATAAAATCTTTGCTGATTTTATTGCAGTTGAAGTAAGAGCAAGCCTTGTTCGTTTATCTCCCTTGGGTTTGATGGCGGTCGCCTTAACACCATGATGTTCAAGCATTTGTGGTAAAGCTTCCTGATATGCCACGCTTTCAACAAACAACTCATCAGAACTTCTTGTAAGTAAAGTATTGCGAATATCTTTCATGAGATCAACCTGTGCAGGAAAATTAAGTTTCTTTGCAATAGGGTTAGGAAGAATATAAATACACATTTTTTCTCGACGAGAATATATGTGAGCAAATACAACCGCAGTGTCATCAGCAACCTCGGATCCTGAAATCGCAAGATCTACACCTGCATAAGTACCACGATAACCCCGGTGTTTTTCTCCTGGA
>CALMKR010000245.1 GCA_937867625.1 uncultured bacterium
GGTTGAACGAACTTGCCTGGTTGTCTGGTGGTGTGCGTTGTGTAACGGGAGGAAAATGGAAAAAAAGCGACCCGTCCGGAATTGTTATTAATCCGTCATATCTAAGTCCATATTTATATACAGTCTTTACAGAATTTGATACCAGACATGACTGGAATAGTTTAGTCAGTTCATCCTATCTAGCGCTAAACAAATGTCGAGGTATAGCTAATCTACCCCAAGATTGGTGTAAAATAAAACCAACTGGAGTGACTTCAACAGAGTATGTGGCAATGCGCAAATCTGGTGATTTTGCTTGGGAGGCCATGCGTGTACCGTTTCGGATTGCACAGCACCATGCTGTGGACCCCAATGAAGAAGCCTTGGTAATACTTCGTCCGATTATGTCCACGCTCGAGCGTGATTGGGAGCGACAAGGCAAGATTTTTGCCACCTATGCCTCAAGTGGGGTGCCAACAGCAAATTACGAACATCGTGCAATGTATGGCTCAGCATTAGCTGCTTTTTGTATTTTACGTCCACATGAAGCGAAAGAAATGTATCAGCAAAAAATCATTACAACTGATCTCACCACCCTAGATTTCTATCAATTAGCGTGGTTGTGGTTTGGTGTTGATTTTTACAATAAATGGTGTTGGGTAAAGTAATCTATTGGCATAATTAGGCTTAGTTAAAACCGAGTATCTGGTATACTTATATATAATGAAAGAACGACTATGGCGGTTGTTTATACCGCATCAAAGTAATGACTTTACGCCGGACATGTTGCAACGAACGGCGCTCTTGGTCATGGGTGGACTCACGATACTCACCTTTACTATGAGTAACGTGTATGCACTCTTGTGGCAACAGTCAACGTGGCTTACCGGAGCGGTTTTGCCAGCGGTGGTGGTAGAAAAAACCAACAAAGAACGAGAGGGACAAAAGCTTGCGCCTTTGGTCCGTAACACCGTTCTTGATAAAGCCGCGCAGCTCAAAGCTGAAGACATGGCCAAAAATAGCTATTTTGCACACTATAGTCCCGCCGGAGTGTCGCCCTGGTACTGGTTTAATGAAGCTGGGTATAGCTATGTGAATGCGGGAGAAAACCTCGCGGTACACTTCACGGACTCCAAAGAAGTGGTCGAAGCGTGGATGCTGTCACCAACTCACCGCGCCAATATTGTGAACCAAAACTATCGCGAAATTGGTGTCGGTACGGCTCGGGGTCAGTACGAAGGCTATGAAACCGTCTTTGTGGTGCAATTATTTGGCACACCTGGACAGGTAGCAACAGCAAACCTGGCTGATACCGCAATTGCGGTGGCGCCCGTAGTAGAGCCGGCTGACGAGCTGACACCCCGGCCAGTGACGCGCGAGGTGCCGGTGGTAGCCGGTATCGAAACCACCACCGAGACGCCAATCGCGACCCCAGCCCCAGTGCCTGTTTCTGAATCAGCCCCAGCTGCAGTACCAACTCCACCACCAGCACCAGCCCCAGCCCCGGTAGAAACACCAGTACCCCTTACGGTAGCAAAGACCACTATGGAAGATCATGGGGTGGTGCTCTACAGTGACACAATTATGTCATCAACTGATTTACTTGAAGTGCCGATTAATACCGCTCTTTCAACCCCGGCCCCCGCTCCGGCCACTGAGATAGCGATGATTGCTACCAGTCCCTCTACTATGATGCAGCGCGTGTACTGGGTCCTTGGTCTTATAGCGATTATGGCTTTGATTGCTTCGGTAGCTATCGAGTGGCGCCAGCAGCGACCACTACAGGTATTTTATGGGGTAGCACTGCTCTATGCGATGGCAGCTCTCTTTTATATCCATACAGTTGTCACCAGTGGCGCAGTGGTAACCTAATATGACCAGTATGTCTGACAGTGTTAGTATTACCGATATCTATCAAGGGGTGGCGACCAAAGCGACGCCTATTCCTCTGTTCTCCTCCTCTCCTCAGGCTGGCTTCCCAGCTCCAGGGGACGATTTGGTCCATGAGGAGCTCAATATCCACGATCTACTCGTCAAACACGCCGAGAGCACCTTTTTTGTACGCGTGGAGGGTGATTCGATGGAAGGGGCGGGGATATTTTCTGGTGACGTGCTCGTAATCGACCGGAGTGTTGAACCACAAAGTGGCAGTATTGTCGTAGCTGTTGTCGATGGTGGACTCGTCGTGAAGCGCCTCCGGGTAGAACGAGAGGGATTATTTTTGATTTCAGAAAACGCTGACTATCAGCCGATTAAGGTAGCGCCAGAAGCGGATTGTTTTGTGTGGGGTGTTGTTACTGGTAGTGTTAGAACTTTTTAATCTATTGATTATGAAAAATATTGCGTATATAGATGGGCAAAATCTACATATGGGCACAACTCGAAAAGATCCAGAGTGGAGAGTTGACTTGAGACGTTTCCGAATCTATCTTCAGGAAAAATACAATGTCGAAAGAGCTTATTATTATCTTGGTTATGTGCAGAATGGCAACCAGTATCAACAGTTGTATGAAGAAATTCAAGCAACCGGTTTTATATTAGTATTTCGTGAGCATAATGCGGCTATGCTTGGGACAAAGAAAGGTAATGTCGATTCTGATATCATTTTCTCAGTGATGAAACGTTTATACAAAAAAGAAGATTTTGATAAAGTGTTACTTGTGTCAGGAGATGGTGATTATAAGATGTTGGTAGATTTTTTAATTGAGGAGAAGAAGCTAAAAAAATTGCTTCTCCCAAAACAACGCTATGCATCATCTTTGTATAAGGTTTTAGGCGCTGAATACTTCGCTGATCTTTCCAGTCCAGACGTGCGCAGAAAAATTGAGAAATGAAAAGGGCTCCTTAGGCAATTAACCGTTCGGAACCCTTTTCGTCGTGATAGTACTAGTGTACTAAATTAAAAAAAAATGTCAATAAACAGTGCCCGAATCAAGATGATTCGGGCGAAAGGTAGGGGTGTGATTCCGCACGGGTGCGGAATCACATGGGATCGTAGCGATAGTTGCTGGCTTTGCGGACGATAGCCAAGGCGGTGCTGTAGCGCAGGAGGGGACTGTCACTTCCTTGCGCAACATGATGCCGGCGCAAGCGAATGAGTCGCATCGCGCGGAGGTGGTGCACAAGGACAAATCTCATGAAGAACTCCGTTGTTGCTATGTACTAATACTCACGGTACAGTATATAAGTTACCCGTAAGAAGTGCGTTCTCACTTCGTCACAAGGACTATGACACAATCAAAATTTATCCTCAAAGGGGCATTAGTAGCGATGGCTATTGTGGGCACTATTGCCACACCAGGTGCGGCCCTTGCGGCCACGTATGAGGGGGAGGTAGGAGGCTGGATTCCGTGGTGGAGTGATACTACTGGTATCAAAAGCGCCACCAAAAACATCAAAAAGGTTGATACCATCTACCCCTTTGTGTATGAAGTTGACGCGGCTGGGAGTATCATCGACAAAGCTAACCTCGATGAACGACAGTGGCAGTCTTTTTTCAAAACCGCACGCAAGAATAAGGTTGAGATTATCCCCACTATCGCTTGGTTTGATGGCGACCAGATTCATCCAATTCTCAGTGACGACAAGCTCCGCAACGATCAAATAGAATCAATCGTAAAGGTAGTAGAGAAGGGGAATTTTGATGGTATTAATATTGAAAAAAAAAAAAAAAATA
>CALMKR010000246.1 GCA_937867625.1 uncultured bacterium
ACCAGCAAGCCTGTGGTTATCAAATTTGTGGGAGACGAACCGTGGGAACGGGCTGCCCAGCGTAAGCGTACCACCAAAGAGCTGCATGAATTTTTGGAACACCCTGATGGTGGTCTTACAATTAGACTGATGCGTTTGGTACAGGGGTGGGTCTTGCGTCGTGCGCGGGTGGTCACGACTCCTTCAATCTATCTCGGTGATTTGCTTCATAAACACTATGGCGTAGCTCGCTCACGACTAGTTACGAACTACAATGCGGCTGAATTGGCTACAGCGGCTCCCTTTGCAACCGAAAAGAAACCGCATCAAATAGTAGCAACAGCCCGATTGGTGGTTTGGAAAGGGATTGATGTCTTGATCAAGTCTGTGGCCCGTTTAGTCCCGACCTTCTCTGACGTCAACCTCATTGTGCATGGTGATGGTCCGGAGCGTGCCAATCTCGAAGCGCTCGCCAAGGAGCTCCAGATCGAAGACCATGTAGTCTTCACCGGTAATGTATCGCGTACCGAAACCTGGCATACGCGCCAGACTTCAGCAGTGTATGTATTAAGCTCTACCTACGAAGGGCTGCCGCACACCGCGCTCACTAGTTTTGCGGCTAAGATCCCGATTATTGCCACCGACATTCCGGGTACGAACGAAGCGGTCTACCACGAAAAAAGCGGTCTTCTTGTACCAGCTAGCGACCCTGAGGCTTTGGCTCGCGCAATCGAACGACTCTTTTTAGATGGAGCTTTGGCAGCCAACCTCGTGGCTGGTGGTACAACTATCTTGCATGAAAAATTCTCGTGGGAATCTCACACAGCGGTGTTGATAAAGCTCCTAGAGTCTTGTCTCGCGAAACCACGCTAACAAGCGAGTGATCCCCTCCTCATGACTCACCTGTGGAGTCCAGCCGTACAGTTCTTTGGCTTTGGTGGTGTCTGCATAGGTGGTATCGACACTGGCCTGATGGCTCGGGCGTGCTGTAACCGGAACGGCGGTGCCCGTTACTTTTGTGAATAGTGCATTAAGGTCATTGAGTGACAGTGGGCTGCCGTGCCCAATATTTACAATTTCAAAGTCTCTTGCGGTATGGAGTATTTTTATAACAGCGTTTACGACGTCTCCGATGTAGGTGTAGTCGCGCTTTCGTTCGCCGTCACCAGATATTTCTATCCCATTGCCGCGCAAGAAAGAATCTGCCCACAGATACGGTACCATACCCGGGCGATTGCGTTCGCCGTAGACGTTAAAAAATCGCAACATCGTAACCGGCAATTTGTGCAAGTAGGCGTAACTATAGGCGAGCTGTTCGGTAGACAGCTTTGTGACCCCGTATGGTGAAATCGGTTGTAGGTGATAGTTGTCTTCGCGCCAAGGTACCACTTTTTCGTTGCCGTAGACTGAGGATGATGAGGCGGCGACGAGATTGGTTACTCCATGCGCAACACAAGCATCTAGGATATTGAGGGTGCCAATGATGTTGTTGTTGATGTAATCAAGCGGTTCCTCGACGGCTCGTCTGGTGTCGGCTTTGGCAGCGAGATGGAGTACGTGGGTTGGTTTGGTTTCGGCAAATATCGCAAACAAGGCAGCGCGGTTAGTGATATCGAGGGTGCGTAACTCACAGCGACCCTGACTCAGCAACGCTTCAATGTTCTGCTGCTTGAATTTTGGGTCGTAGGTTGTGTCAAAATTATCGACACAGATGAGTTCTGTCTCACTGTCAATGAGTGCGTGTAACACTGACGATCCAATAAAACCAGCACCTCCCGTAACGAGTAGTTTTTTCATTTTAGAACATGATATACTGTCACCAACTGTAACTCAAGTGCTATGGAACCGACTACTCTGCCTGTACAACTACTTGCACTCCTCAAAAAGCACGAACTTACTCTCGACGACAGTCAGCCGCATATTGGTGGTGAACGAGCGCTCTTGAGTCCAGGCAAGCTCGTATTAATGGCAAAAACCACCACCAATCAGCCCGTGGTAGTGAAGTATTCGATTACCCCTGCTGGCGCCAAGGAAATTGCCCAGGAAGCAAAAATCCGTCGCTTATTTGAAGAACTCCCATTTTCTGAACAGCGCTTTTTGTTGCCGAGAATTCTTTTGCATGAAACCTCTCATTCGAATAATTTCCTCGTGAGCGAGTTTATTTCACAGACCCAGGTGCTGCAAGACTACTCACTTGAACAGCAATTTTTTATGTCGATTCAATCGCTTGAAAATCAGGAAACCTTTCATACTACTACCAATGAACATAGTACGTATATTCGTGATCATTTTGAAGCGCTCACCACCAAGACCTACTTACAGTCACTGAATGACATGATTGCTGCCATCATACAACAGCGACCGACTCTAGCCCCGTTACTCACGGCAGTACAAAATTCGTTTTACGAACACAAGAGTATCATCAATACCTTTGGCAGTTATTTAGTACACACTGATTTTGTGCCGCACAATTTTCGTATCACCAACAACCAGTTTTACTTACTTGATTATGTGTCTTTTCGGATCGCAAATAAGTATGAATCATGGGCTCGATACATTAATTTTATGGAACTCCATCAGCCAGTACTGGCTCGCCTTCTGGTGTCGTACCTCCAAGAGGATCGTAACGAACACGAATTCACCGCGTTTTGGCTACTCCGTCTCTATCGCCTTGTATTTCTTTTGAACTACTATTGTTCTATATTTGAAAAAACAGACGACGATTTGCATGTACTTACCGAAGCAAGAATTGTTTTTTGGAGTGATCTGCTAAAAAATATTTACAACAAAACCTCTATTCCAGAAGAATTAGTTACTAATTACACAAAAACTCGAGATGGCTTGCGTACCGAAACCGAAAAAGAGCGACAACGGACTTTTACAAAGGCAAATTAATCTCCTGCCAAGCAGTCCATAGAGCAGTGTTCGCCACCGCCACAATACGCTCTGGCTGTCTTGTCATAGTGAGTGGTTGCATGGTGCGGGCGTTGTAGACTTCCCCACCCGCTCGTCGCACGGCTTCGACCGCACCATAGATATCAATCGGTGTGAGTGTGCCGTAGATGACCGTGTCGAGTCTTCCGCTCGCCAAATAGCAGAGCTCGAGAGCCGATGAGCCGTAGTTACAGTTCTTTTTGGCGTTGGCGAGCAGAAATTGCAGCATGCTTCCCGCCCAGCTATACCCTTCAGGCTTTCGTCCAGGATGAAAAGCAATATAGGCCTCATGGGGTTGTGTCGTGGTATTGGTGGTAATCGGGTCACCGTTCTCGAGGACTTCAGTCGTATCAATGTAGAAAAGTTGATTAAGGCAAGGCGCGGCCATAGCAAAAAGCCGAAAGGCGCCGTTTTCAATGAGCGTGATGCAGGTTGAATACATTGGTAAGTTACGGATGTAGTTCGAGGTGCCATCAATTGGGTCAATAAGCCAAACTCGACCCTGGTCTACCGCCTCGATCTCGGCTTCTTCGGAGTAGAAGGTGTCGTTTGGATAGGCGGCTTGTATGGCTTGTCTGATGTACTCACTTACTTCGATATCAATTGACGTGAGCATATCACGTGGGTCACCGTGTTTGGTGGATACCACCATGTCTGCTGATTTGGTTTTGGCTAGATCGGCAGCACTTTGGACAAGGTTCGTTACAAATTCTTTTTCAGTCATAGATAATACTTACATGAGTGGCGGTACGTACTCACAAAACTTAATCTCGCTTATATCTTTACCAAGCTTTACGGCGAAGGCTTCTTTGACCGCGTCACGTCCGCCCAGAATATCAACAAGCTTCTTTTCTTGGGCCTTCGTACCTGTGAGGGTCGAACCATCCGCGAGCGTTGCGACATCATCGCGGTTGATATTGCGGTACTTGCTCACAAGATCAACGAAATAGTTATGTATTTCCTGCAACTGGCCTTCAAGTAAGGTGCGTTCCTCGGTAGTAAGCGGTTTGTTTGGATTGCCCATGTCTTTGAACTTGCCAGAGTGAAGCGGTACGTAGGTGATACCGTCCTCCTTATTCTTTTCCGATTCTTCAGTGTATGACATAGTGACGCCAATACTTCCGACGTCAGACATCGGAGACGCCACGATGGTGTCCGCTGCCGAGGCGATCATGTACCCACCGGAAGCCGCAATGTCCCCAACGAGTGCGATATTCGGCATTTCAAGGGCTGCAATCTGAGTAGCGATATCTTCAGACGCGACGGGTGTGCCGCCAGGCGAATTAATTTCAAACATCA
Organism: uncultured bacterium; assembly: GCA_937867625.1. Classification (GTDB taxonomy): domain Bacteria; phylum Patescibacteriota; class Minisyncoccia; order Phycocordibacterales; family UBA918; genus OLB19. The sequence goes on from CALMKR010000246.1 coordinate 4,213, forward strand.
CCCCTTCAATCATAGTCTCGTATTCAA
>CALMKR010000247.1 GCA_937867625.1 uncultured bacterium
AGACACCGAATGAGGTATTGTATTTAAAAGGGACAGAAGTCATTGCTTAAAACAAACGCTTCAATTCTATCTTTAATCGCAACACCTCTACCTGTTCAACTTCTTGATAGCGGCGGCTAATTTTTTGTCAAAAGTTTTAACTTCATAATCCTGTGACAGGGCCAACAGCGACATATCAACAAATGACAAACTTTTATCTGGTAAGGTTTGGAAAAGGTTTATAGTTTTGGTAAATAAATCGCCTGAGGGTATTATATGGATATTGCTAGTATGAAGAAAAACGTCTAGACAGAGTTTCGCAGCTTTTTCTGATTGGCGCATTTTTAGTATCGACACTGACTCGAGCACAACATACTCTGGAATATAAATATCCTGTTCCCCACTATGCGTAATCAGATCAACAGCCGCTTTGTGGTGCACATCATCACGATTGAAATAGCCAATCCATATATTTGAATCAAAAACTGTTTTAGAGCTCATACATTATTTTATCAGTGTCATCTGCCAAATGTTTATTCCCAGAGCTGAATTGTATCTTTTTCAAATCTTCCATCGTGTATTTAATAAGCTTCTCCTCAATTGGTGGGATAATACGAAAAGCGGTTACCCCATGATCGAGCACATCAAATACTTCTCCATTGGAGACGGCAGTTTTAATTTTTTTGAAGTTTCTTACTAGTTCGCGAGAACCAATTTTAGTCGGGGTAACTTTTATATTCATAACAGAGCAATTGTATGACAAATGTCAGACAATAGCAATGGGAGATGCGTTTGCATCTCCTATTGCTATTTCATCCTCATATGACTCATATGAGTCATATGTTATCTTAATTATGATGATGACGGAGACTATCGCGAATCTCGGTGAGGAGTTTCACTTCCGCTGATGGCTCACTCGGCTTCGCCGGTGCCGCTTCCTCGGTCTTTTTCATTTTAGACATGGCTTTGACTACCATAAAGATGACGAGCGCCACAATGACAAAGTCAAAGACACTCTGGATGAACTTTCCGTAGGTAATGGTCACTTCCCCAACAGCCAGAGACCAGCCGGTAAAATCAACCCCACCAACAATAATACCGATCACTGGCATAAAGATATTCTCCACCAGTGACGAAACGATCTTACCAAAAGCCGCTCCAATCACCACTGCTACCGCTAGATCTACGACATTGCCTCGCATCGCGAAGGCTTTGAACTCTGCCAAAAAATCTTTCATATATTACATTACACGTTATTAACGTATCTCTATTATACTCTTTTAGTGGTGATGATGGTGACCATGCGCTGCGGACGAGTTATTGTCAACGGGGTGTCTCGAAAAGTAGTGGGCGGCGACCAATGTCGTAAACGGCACCGCCAGCACAAGTCCGATACTCCCCACAATAATGCGCACCAACTCAGCGGCAATCACTTCTTGATTCAGAATATCGAGGAAAGGAGCTTGGGACTGCGCGTAGAGGAGCACAAGCGGGAGGGCGGTACCCACATACGCGAGCGCCAGTGTATTAACGAGCGACCCAACATGATCACGTCCTACCCGTATCCCACGTTCGTAGAGTGACCACTGGCCCAGCGTCGGATTCGCATGTTTTAATTCTTGTACCACCGAAGCCTGGGTGATCGAAACATCATCAAGTACTCCTAAAAGGCCAATGATAATACCACCAAGGAGAAGCCCTGCCAGATCGAGCTGTCCACCAGTTGCAAAATTGAGGTACACCGAAGCATCAGCACTAAAGCCGGTGAGGTGGAGCCAGGTGACCGAAATCCAAGCAATGAGACAGGTTACTCCAACTGCCGCCATGGTGCCGAAATATGCGATCCGCACGTAGACACCAAAGCCGTGGGTCAAAAAGAGTGTCAGTGCTAGTATCACTGCCGCAATAGCAAAACTTGCGAGCGCTGGATCATAGCCAGCCAACAGGGCTGGTACGAGGAGAAAGATAATCGCCAGCGCACTCAAGGCCAAACTCAAAATCGCCCGTAGCCCCTGCCAACGAGCAAACACAACCACTAGTACTGTCAGCAAGACAGCCAGTATCAACAATTGCGGTCGCCGTTCGATATCCTTAAAGGTGTAGTACTCTTCTCCGTCAATTGCAATGAGTCGATTAACAAATATCTTGTCCCCCACCTCGAGTACCATAAGGTCGTTCTCAAAACGAACCACTTCCCCAACTTTGCTCCCGGACAGGAGCTTGGCGCGCAATTCTTGGACAGTGGTTGTCGCGCCAGTTCCAAGAATGTCTCGGTCATACTGATCAACAATCTCGAGCACCTCCGCTCGTACCGTCTCTTGGAGTTCTTGGTGGACTTCCTGCGCATAAGTAGTCGCCCCGAGGGCGACTAGAGCGAGCCCAACAACTGCACTAGACAGCCAGCGACTCATACGCCGACAATAAATTTGGTGACGTAAAATCCAATCCCTGCCCCAATCATAAAGGTGAAGAAGATGGCAATAATAAGTGTCTCTTGATCCATATACATAGAGTATACAAACTTTTATTGACTCTGCACAGGCACAAAACCAGAAGCCAGCTTAACACCCTCGACTTTTTCCGCAAAAATAGGTATAACAGTGGTCACGAGTGGATATAAATACAGCTTCTAAAGCTTATTTTAGCCACCCGTAGAAATGGCGGCTATGGTATAATGGTTATTACTGGAGTTTGTGGAACTCTCAATTCGGGTTCAATTCCCGGTAGCCGCCCAAATCAGCTGGCCCAAATGCGAA
>CALMKR010000248.1 GCA_937867625.1 uncultured bacterium
CTGGTGCAATCACGACACCAGCCGCGTGTACCCCGAGGTGACGTACCCGGCCTTCAATCTTCTGGGCGAGGTCAATAACCTCACGTGCCTCGGCGTCACTCTTGTAGTGCTTTTGGAGATCCGGTTCAATTTCAAGCGCCTTCTTGATCGTCATCGGGAAACCCTGACTACCCATCGGGATGAGTTTCGCAATCGTGTCCCCAACACTATACGGATGTCCAAGGGCCCGTGCTACGTCACGTACGGCCGCGCGCGCCATCATCGTACCGAAGGTACCGATCTGCGCCACCTTGTCTTCGCCGTATTTACTCTTGGCGTATTCAATAATCTCGTCACGCCGATTATCAGCGTAGTCCATATCGATATCAGGCGCCGATGGTCGCTCGGGGTTAAGGAAGCGTTCGAACGGCAACTGGTACTCGAGCGGGTCTACGTTCGTAATCCCGAGTACATAGGTCGTGAGCGATCCCGCCACCGAACCTCGAATCGTAGTAAGGATGCCGCGCTCACGCGCTTCACGCAACAAATCTCCTACTACGAGGAAGTACTTGGCGTACCCTTTGGTCTTGATTACGTCTAACTCGTAGTCGAGACGTTCTTTGACCTCAGGCTGTGTTGTCAAATCAAAACCTCGCCAGGCCGCACCAGCGTACGCACTATCATGGAGTTCATCATCAGGATTTTTGCCACTCTCAATCTGGTAGTCAGGGAAGTACCAGTGCGTACCGATTTCGAGTTCAACGGTACACTGCTCTGCAATTTTGATGGTATTCGCAACGGCGTCTGGTGTATCTTTGAATTTTTCAATGATATCGGCTTGGGTCAAAAACGAAAAGTTCTCTTCGCCTTGACCATCACCTGAGGTATCAACGACGCCACCACTTTGAATCTTGACCATGGTCTCGCGCGCAATGCGGTCCTCGGGATGGAGGTAGTAGACATCGTGGGCGGCCACCAAGGGAGTATTGGTAGTACGCGCGAGAGCGATGAGCTTTTGTTGCCACTTTTCATGCTCCACAATTTCGGGATGATGCGTGATTTCGAGGTAGCAGTCATCACCAAACACGCTCTTGTACCAATCGAGGCGCTGCGCGGCCTTCTCATCATTTTCGTTTTTGAACTGCTGCACCACCTCACCGGCAAAGGAGGGGATGATACAGATAACATCTTTCGCGTACGTACGAATCAATTCTTCGTCGATACGCGCTTTGTAGTAAAACCCTTCGAGGTTTGAGAGCGTGACGAGCTTGATGAGGTTTTGGTAGCCCTCAAAGGTTTTGGCGAGGAGGACAAGACGTGAGCGAGGCTTATCGATCATCGCTTCTTTATCGTGACGAGTGCGGGGGGCGAGGTAAGCATCAATGCCGATGATAGGCTTGATTCCTTCTTTGGTACAGGCTTTATAAAAATCGATAGCACCATAGAGCGCGCCCGCGTCCGTGATAGCGAGCGCATCCTGACCGTCTTCTTTGGCCGCTTTGGCGAGTTCCTTGGGGGTCGGGAGGGCATTAAGGAGGGAATAGTGCGAGTGCACATGGAGATGGACAAACTGCGCCGTCAGGGGTTTCGGGTCAGACATACCAGCAGTATACCAAAATTACCTGGTATAGTTATCTACAACCGAAATAGAGTATAGAAAATTGAATATGAAAAATAAAATATTCTACGAAATAGGTGTTGATGAGGCTGGTCGCGGCCCTCTGGCCGGACCGGTGGCGGTAGGTCTAGTGCTCATTGCGGCTGATTTTGACTGGTCCTTATTACCTGGTGTGGGCGACAGTAAAAAGGTAAGTGAAAAGAACCGCGAGCGGATATATAAAGAAGCCCTACGACTCACCAAGGCAGGGAAGCTTTGGTGTACGGTGGAGATGGCGAGCGCCAAGGCCATTGATAAACAGGGAATAGCGGTCGTTATCCGTGAATGTATCGACAAAGGCCTTAAGGAGTTAAGTACGAGGCGAGACCTCGAACTTCCAAAAACCCTTAAAAAACCACGAGGCTCACATGAACCAAGTTCGAGGCCTCGCCTCGTACTTGATTGGAGGGAGGTGCTGGTGAAGCTTGATGGGAGTCTGCGGGCGCCAGAGTACTGCGTGCAGCAAGAAACCATTATCAAAGGTGACGCGCAGGAAAAGGTGATAGGACTGGCGTCGATTTTGGCGAAGGTTACTCGAGACGCCTATATGTGCCGTTTGGCCAATAAGCCGACCTTTGCGCCGTATCAATTCCCGAAGCATAAAGGGTACGGAACCGCCCTCCACCGTCGATTAATAGCTCAAAATGGCCTTTCCCCAGAGCATAGAGCTAGCTATTGCAAGAATATAAAAGTGTGTTAAAGTCACAGCTCCCAATTGTGGGAATGAAAAGGAAGAAGTACAGAAATGCTTGATACCCCTAAGAGTCACAAGTTTGAGCAGCAGCACGCTGCCCCGACAAATCCGACAAATTCTTTTGCGCAGATTGCGCTGCTTATGGCGGTCGCTCTTGATCCACTTGGGTTCTTGCGAGCCCTCAACAGGAAGTAACATACAAACGCGCCTTTGCTATTTCGGCAAATGTGTGGTATGGTATAAAGAAGCGGAACGGTCACGTTACGCTTCAACAGAAGTCTGGGAGGGAAGAATGCAGCTTGGTTCGCAAAAAACCAATGCAGTGCCATTTTGTGATGACTGTCCACACGCGGTTGATTTTGGACCATGGGTCTCGACTCCGATCGGAACCTTGCCGACCAAAGTCAAATTTGTGGAAGGACAAGTCGCTTGTGTCAACTGCCCGCACCATCAAATGCGGGAATCGGCATTGAGTGCCCAAGACAGAACCGCGGCGTAACATCGCCGCGAACAAAGGACAGAACTAGCTAGCTGCCCTTTGCCGGACATGTCCGGAACCTGAGCCGATCCTACGGGACGGCTCTTTCTTTTTAGCCCGTTAGAGATTTATTGATTTTAATATCCTAAGCAGTGCAAGGTGGGCGGTTTTTTAACCTTTTTGCGGAGACGCAAAACCAGGAGCGATCTCTAACGGGCTGAACTTGCAATTTTCCTAGTATTTGCTATAGTTGCGGGCACTATGGTAGTACGAATGCGACATACGCGGTCCCACACCGCCAACCGACGCTCTCATCACGCTCTTAAGAGCCCTGAGATGGCTGTCTGCAAAAACTGTGGAGCGATGCACCGTCCACATCACATGTGTTTGGCGTGTGGCTTTTATAACGGTCGTATCGTGATTGATATGAAAGCTAAGGCGGAAGCCCGTACAGCTCGTATGACAGCGAAGCGCGAAGCAATTCGTGCCGAAGCCGGTCAGCCAGCTGAAGCAGAGGCCGCCAAGTAGCCCTCTTTCCACAAAGTCCCGCTTCAAAGCGGGACTTTGTGGATAATAGCGTATTGGTCTCACCTGTGAGGCTATACTGATGAACAGTAGTAGTTAGTACATTTTTTATGGCAAATCGGCACCTTTCACGCAGTATCGTTCTTCAGACCATGTTTGAGTGGGATTTAAATGCAATTGATCGCAAGGATATCATCGGAGTTTTAGATAGAAATATAGAAGAATTTGCACCCAATAAAACCGATCGACCATTTATGGAGAAACTCCTTGATGGGATTTTGGGCAAGCAACCAGAACTTGATCTCGTGATTGAAAAGGCTGCGCCGGAGTGGCCAATTGATCGTATCTCACCAGTTGATAGAAATATTCTCCGGTTGGGACTATATGAACTGCTGTTCGCCGAACGTAGTGAAGTGCCGGCCAAGGTAGCGATTAATGAAGCGATTGAACTCGCCAAGCAGTTTGGTGGCGAAAATAGCAGTCGGTTTGTAAACGGAGTACTTGGTGCCGTGTATAAAGAAATAGGTGAACCAGGAAAAGAAGAAATAGGTA
>CALMKR010000249.1 GCA_937867625.1 uncultured bacterium
GGATCAGCAACAGTATCTTCCACTTGCAAATCCTCGTTAGCTTGTTTGGAAAGCCTCATAGTTTCTTGTTGTTCAAACACTGCTACGTTAGGTTTGAATAGAGAATATCTAGAAAGTCCCAGAATATCTTCTAACAACTTAGCTAATGATAGCCCGCTTAAGTGAGGAGCAACAACTGCTTGGATAGGACTATTAAAGATGTTCGTTACGTTCTGCAATAACTGTGCTTGAGCAGCAAAGTGTCTAGCACCAATAGGACGTAATACACCAGAAGCTGTAATATCTTCCTTCGTAATCTTAACAAACTTATCTACACCAACTGCATCATCCAACACTCGTACAATATCAACAGCATCCATATTCCTACGAGCTGTTTCTAGCATATCATTAAGAGCAGGCTCTAACAATTCTATTTCTAGATTGGTAATCTTCTCTTGGAAAATACGACTAGCAGCATTCTCTAGGCGTTGCACTTCAAAGGCTGTTTTCTCGCCAGCAGTACGTACACCCATAGCTTCTCTAGGAGCACCTGCATACAGCTCCATACGCTGCTCTAAACGCTCTATAGCGGTGTCAGCAGCCATTACCCACTGTACGTTATGTCCGAGCTCTTGAACGTCTCCATTCTCGTCTATATGAATCTCAGTACCCGGACCATATTGAAACTCTTCCACTTCACCTTTAATAAGCAAAGGAGGAAGAACAGCAATATCCATAGCGTCTGCTTTAAGATTCTCTAAATGGTCAATGCGATATTGCATACCAACCAGATTATCTAGAGGACCCATAGACCAGAGGTTGTCTGGACGTGTACGCCAGCCTACGTGATATATAGGAGCAGAGCCATTCCAAGATTGATAAGGAGTATCTTCGATAACATACATCCGATCTACTACAACAATCTTACGACCTGTCAATGTCTCACCAGTCTTCTGATTATGGATGTTACCATAGAAGGTGAGGAATTCTACATAGCCGCTTTGTAGATAATCGTAGTAATTACCAAAACCATCAATCTGAATACCTTCAGCCTTCTGCCAATCCTCAATACCGTATGCGTTCATATGAGCATACATCTTATTGCGTTGCTTCAAAGCTTTCTTAAGGTAGGCATTATCAGGACTATTCTGAGCTAAGAGATGGAGTTCCCCAATCGTCTTAACGCTACGAATAATCTTAGGGCTTTCCTTAAAAGAAGAGGCGAGAGGATTGAAAACAATATCTATAGGACTGATTCGATGAAGCTTAGGACCAATATAAATTTGAGTTTTGATTCCTTTGTCGTCAGTACGATAAGAAGCCTCATAGTCTACGAAAGCAAAAGCATTACCATAGTCAATGTAGTCGTATGTAATCTTACTGAGTTCAGTACGTAAGCCTCCCTCACGGGTCTTATTGCCCATGTAAGCCTCGATAGCCTGAACCTTAGCCTTAGACGCATCATTCTGCGTATACGCTTCCCACTTCAACCAATTATCATTAGGGAAGAGAGCAGAAATGTAATTAGAATGTAGATTATCCCTAATCTGACATAGCTTGGGTAGTGTTGTACTATTCTTCCAAGGCAAGGTCTTATTAGTTGTTGTTGTAGTGTCTGTAGCAAAAACATAATTCCTAAGCTCCATCCACTGTTTAATCTTCTCATCACGCTGGGAGTGCCAGTTTTGCCACATCTGAGAGATTTCCTTACCAAAGGCATCCCCCTTAAATTGTGTACGTATTTCTAATGTCGATTGTGACATTTAATTCCTTACTTATAAGCAACACCACCAAAGCGGCTGTTGAACTGGATAACATTATTTGATACGGTATCTAGCCCTCTAGACCGTTTAGGTTTAATAGCAATGGTTACAGCAGAAGCTAAAGCATCCTTAATGTCGTCATGGGGAGGACGAGCAAGCACAAGCTCTTCTTCCAGAACATCAGTGTAGCCACCTTTATAATGCCAGATGGACATATTCTCGTATTTATGTTCTAGAGCAGCAGCAATACGTTCTTGCTTATTACCTTCGTTACGAGTAGGACGATGCTCATCTATTGAGAGGCTAAGTCCTTCTTCTCGAAGTTTATCTTTAAGGTCTGAGACAATAACTGCTTGCGCGACTGTAACTTCCGCTCTGAGCTTTTTGAATTCCCAACGGGAGTGTAGCTCAGCAATGGATCGGAAGTAATCGCTAATCTTATCGCTTTTGAATACCACGATGTCAAGTACATAAATATACCCTTCTGCGTCTATACCAATAACAACTATAGCTGTATTATCGCTCTTCTTACTTAAAGAGAAAGCGAAGTCAATAGCCCCAAATATGTTAAGCCTATTGTTCTTGTAGTACCAATGTCCACCTGTCTGTTTTAGAAACTTCTTATCGTAATATTGGAACTTATTCCTATCTATACGATTGCTTCCCGGATCATTAGGATTGTTGTAATACTGAGCATGAAACTGAATTTTATCTGAATATTCTGCCCTAATACGTGACAATACTTGGGCATCAAAGCCAAAGAATTTCTTATCATCTCGCATCACTTTAGGCCAGATGAATACACCATCTACTTCAACGGCATACTCTCTTATCTCCCAAACAGACTTAGTACCAATCACTTCACCTTCGTCATTGTATAAATCATATTCTTGGTCTCTCCAAGTAGCGTATACATCTGAAGGATGGTAACGTGTACCGCAAGCTAACGTAAAACCACCAGCATTACGGATAGATGTAAATTGAGAAGCTTTCTTCATTACGCTGTCTCGTCCATCTGCCGTATATGCGTTCTCAGGAACCACAATGTCATCTGAGATAATAATATCTGCGTGCCATCCTGTGGTGTTAGTAGTTAAGCCTGCTGTAGCAACTGTCTCATCTCGTATAGCTTCGATCTTACGCTTCTCATGGTCAATAGAAAACTTACGCTGTGACCACTTCTCTCTCTTCCCCTCTTGAGGGTTGATATATTCTGGGAAATACCTATTGTAGATGGTACTTCCTAAGATGTTCTGAATAGCGTAAAGCTGCTTCTCTGCCAGCTCGGCTGTGGCCGAAAGATAAAGGATAGTGATTTCTGGATGCTTTGTAATGATCCATGCTGCCCAAGTAGCCACCATATGGCTCTTCAAATGTCCACGAGGAAGCATTATAAGCTTATTAGTAGACTGGCCTACCCCTTGTCCGAATAACGAATATTCTTCAAGCCATTTATAGAATTTCTTATGTATGTCTCCATACATATACCCCGGATTGACTAAACGAGCGAAGAAATACAAATCATTGAGAGCTGTTTCTCTTAATTGTTTAGCCTCCTCAGGCATCTTCTCTAAGCGTAATTTAGCTTCTCGTAGCCATGTATCTTCTAGTTTAGACATTATGATGCTGTCTTAAGACGGATAATATCCGCAGTGTAATCTTTATCTACGCGAGCTTGAAACCTCTTCTCATTCTGGATTTCTTCCTTAGAAGGTCTTCCAGCACCACGTACTGCCCAACCCCTGTCAGAAAGCCATTTAGAAGCCTGTATATTGCCCTTAGCAGCCTTTTTAATCATTTCCTGTGCAGCCCTACTACGTAACTTCAATTCAAGCTCCTCACGCCATTCATCAATATGAGGACGTATAAGCTTGTTCTCATACAATCGTAACCAATGCCTCCAATTCAGAAGATACTTACTTACGAAGTTGTATTCTGCTGGGTCTTCCTCTTCAAGATATAAGCGTTTAATAGAAGGGTAAACCTTTCCTTTATACTCATGATCTTGATCTTTAAATGTGTACATTGCGGCATCACTATAACCAATCTCTAAGAATAAAGATTGGGTAATAGGGCGACCGCTTGTATCAAGCATTAAAGCTTTATCAACAATTAGTTCATTCATTTTCTACATATTCCACTTCAGATTCTCTACGAAGAACAAGACCTCGTAATACTCGTCCACCACCTCTATTCCATTTCCTTAATTCGGTAGGAACTTCGTCCCAATCTTCAGAAAGAACACGTTTACGAAGGGTGGAAGTCTTAAGTCTATTACTTCCTAAATTAAAAGTAAAATCAATTATAGCAGCTAATTTATAAGGGTCAGAGATATTAGGACAAAGTTTACATACAGCAGGAAGATAGACATAACGAATATGCCATACTAACAATGCTTCTGCACGGGCTTTAGAGATGACTGGATCGTTAAGTGTCACTCTCCTACCATCTTCGTAATAAGTAGCCCCGTAGCCTATTGTAGGCACTCCTGCGGGGCATATATAAGGGCCACGATAAAGCCCTTCATACTTACGACATAATATAGCTGCTAATTCTGCTGCTAATTGGTTCATTTACCTCTCTTAAGCAGAGTTCTGTCTGCCAGATATAAGCCTAAAGCGGCTGAAGCCACTGACCAGCTAGATTCACTAAGAATGATTACGGTGAACTCAGAAAGAGTCATCATAACCACAGCCCATGTAGCTACTCCGGGACGTATTGTAGCGTTCCAAGCATCTACCCAGCGTATTCCTGTCTGTTTAGTCGTAGACTCGCTAACAGTAGCCCAAGCAGCAGCTTCTATTTCACGAATGTGATTGTCTGCTTGCACTGTTACCGTCTTAATTCCTAAATCAGCCTGTACACGAATAGCTTCTAGATTACGTTCATGCTGTTTAGCATCAATTCCTTCTTGAATCTTTATTCGTTCTATCTCGAATTCATGATCTTGCTTCTTATTCCACCAAGCACTGATCTCTCCCCATAACATGCGGAAAGCAGTACCTCCTAGAAAAGAAAAGAGGGTTGATAAAATCATTTCTTATCCTCTTTTGTATTTAAAGCATCTAATATCTTGTCTAGCTTTTCTAGAATAGTGCTCTGAAACTCTCTAAATTCTGTTCGTTTCAAATACTCTCCAGCTATTAAAACCTCAATACTTTGTATACGAGTAAATGTATCTTTATGATTATTCTTTACTTCTTTTACATCCTGCCAAAGCATATGGGAAACCCAACCAACTACGGTTAGGCCCACTCCTAGTAACCACTGAATCCATCCTTCACTCATCTTTTAGAGCCTCCTGAGGTTTGGATTGCTCCATAAGTTGTTTTGTGATGTTGTTGATGAGATTGTTCACCTCTTCATAGGGAAGCTTTACAAGCCCCCTATAAATAAGAGAAATCATTTGTTCATCTAAGTTATTAATGCTTTTCATTAGATTATTTTTTTATCTTTTAAATCTTTAATAAGAACGGAAAGGTTACGAGCGATAGGGAGGATTGCTAGCTCTATCAACACTTGATTGTATGTGCCACCTAAGAATGTGGAAATAGCACCATCTTGGCATATTGCTGTCTCCCAATTAAGACTGGCAGCAGTTGCCCAACTCTGAGCAGCAGTTCCTCCAAAATTGCTTTGTGTCCCTAAATCAATTCTATTGGTACCAATATACTTAGAAGCACCATTAAAAGCCAAACCTTGAGGACCAAAGTTTGCTACTGTTAAACCTGCTCCAATATTGATATTAAGAGTAGGGTCTGTACTACCTCTATTAAAAGTTTCAATAACAGCTTGCGTAGCTCCCATTGAAATATTTAACACTTGATAAACCGTATCAGAAGTGCTGTTATTACTCAGAAGAAAACTAGAGAGGTTACCAGAACCATTAGGCTTCAATACGACTGTTGTAGCAGTATTAGCTGTATCTGATTGAAATGTTAACGAGTTTACTAGGGAAGGGCCAGCATTAAATGGTGCTCTAATCCTAGAAGCATTAGATATAAACGTTAAATCTCCACTAATATCAGGGCTATACTTATTAGCTTTACCTGTCGTATCCGTCGTAACAGCTTCTACAGGACCCCATGTACCTTTGATATTAGAAAAATCAATACTCCACACGCCTAGATTTTCTGGTGTAACAACACCAAACATCAAACCTGTCTTAGTAAAATCTGCGCCAGTATTATGATCTAGTACATAGCCTGTATCATTCAATAAATCCCAATATCTAGTAACAGCTCCACTATACTTCCATATGCGATACCTAAAGTATTTAGCATTATTGTAATGTACAACAGATTCGATAGACACTTTATACTGTCCACCGTCTACTAGTTTCTTACCTCTAGGAGTTGTAGTGTCTGGGAATATCCATCTCTGAGTAGGAATCTTAGTAGGGTCCCATGTCTCAAGCATCATCACAGGCTCATATAAAGCCTGATCCCCATTAAATCCACTCCATGTCAAATCTCCCATAATAACACCATTACCATTAGTGGTAGTAGCATAAATAGCTGGGTCTTGACGAAGAACAGTGGCTACGTGACCACCTGGATTATGAAGGAAATAATTATTACTTACAAACTCGTATTCTACCGTAAACTTACCAACTCCAGTATTAAACCCTGACGGATTGGTACTGAAGAACGTAACTAAATTAGCAGGCGTAGCCGCATTCATAGAGAAATTAGCATACGTAGTAGTTACTGGTGTATTAGCTGCTACGGAGGGAAGCTCAGCAAGCATCTCAGCAATAGCTGCCTGTACGTTAGTAGAGCTAATAGTACCAACTGGCGTAAAGCTAATTAGATTAGCTGATGTAGCCCCTGATATAGCATTTGTAACATCTTGGAGCCTAGCTGCTTCATTAGGGGAGAGAGGTTCTCGTAGATTATACAAACGAACAGAATTAACATCAATGTCTGTACGAAGTTGATTAGGTTCCCCTTCTGGGTTATTACGGTATAGAACTTTATTATTGAGTTCATCTTCTAGCTTTATAAAATTATTGTTAATAGCTGCTAAATTAAAGCCACTTGTTGGTTTCTGTAAAACCACTTTTGTCATATTTTTTTTCCTAAAAATTTTTACATGCTTACGACAAGAGATTCTACTAATAGAACTCCGTTCCTATGTAACGCTCCTGCGGAGCAGAAGTACCAACTTGTGGCAAAGCCACGTAATATAAATCTTTCTCAAATTAATGCTCGGGAATATGTGTGTATTATTCTCAAGCCTTAATGTCAGAATCTCCCAAGAATGTCATAATTTCTATGAGAAATTTAGAAGGTGCATTGCACCTCTTATTCCAAAAGTAAACCCCCTGCATACCCCTCAAGCATAATGCTCAAGCTTAATAAGAATAATTATCATTTAGATTTACCAATTAATGCGAATCATTCTCAATATCATTTAGATTTATTACTGATTAGTCATAATTATACTGGCCAGTCATAATATGAATATATAGTTGCAATACACCCCCGATAGTATATTCACACACTACTTAGTAATAAAACAATCTCGCAACCCGCATAGATGCTAGATAGTTGCCTTATTACGCCTTCGGCATATGTTGCGAAGCAACGTTTAATCTTATGTTAACGACAATATAGTTATATACCCCATTACTTCAATACTTGGCACACTACATGCTTAAATGACATAAATGACATTACATTATTGTCACATTGACATTATTGTCACATTCTCCCTGACAATATTGTCACATACGATAGACCATCCCCTATATAGGAAACTCATTAGAATCTCTGGGAGAATGCCATTTAAACGCGTTTTAAGGCACCTATTAGACGCCTAGCGGCATTTATGCTACATACCCTGCCTGATATGGGAATAATGCCCTATAGAGGCTAAAATCCAAGAAAGTGTAACAATTCTATAGTTGGCACACTCATTGCAAGTGTATAAACGTTGGGACAACAAGCTTGTTCAGACAGGGTAGATAAGCTGGCATGATAGTTGCTTATCTATCCGGGTCAGGTAGCCATCGTGCTAATTGACAGTGTTCATTAAAAATTAGCTATGCGTGCTTTCATCAGGAGATATTTAATATCACTGGTTTAGCTTTAAGCGCTCTAGGATTGTCGTCCAGACTATGCCATTGATTCCAGATTGTGGAATCCAGGCAGGGTGCTGCTCGTCCGAAAAGTTAATAGAGAAAATCAGTGTATGCCATATTGAATTCAATGGGTGAGAAGGGGCAACATAATCTTATGTTGTCATATATCAGCGCATAGCGAATTCATTAACAATTCAATTACATAGAGTATCGCGGGATTAGCTATTAAAAAAGTAGCTGCGCTATCATGCTTTATTCTCCCTTACGTATACGACAATCACACTATACGTAACAGAATCTAGATGGTAAATCAGTGATGAATAGTATTAAATGGCCGGATATATCTATTGGTTTGCTAACCTATTGTTAATTCGATAGTATGTAAATCCATGCCCTAGTGACAGTAGGGCATTAGTGTACATACTGTACAAACCCGCCTAATTTTGGGCAAACCTTATCGGAGATAATTATGCCTTTCAAAGCAAATGAGTTTGTCGCTTCTTTCGTTCAAACTCTCGAAACCCTGACACAATCTGAAAAGATTACCAAAGCCACCTTGCAAACCCTTAGCCGTGACGTGCTTTATGCGCTTCATTGTGATGGAGATACCAAAGGGGATATTGGATATATCAATCGCACTATCGCTGTGCTTACGCCGGTCAATAAGAAAGCTTTCATTCTTTTCTGCAAGGAATTTACAGGCTTCATTATGAACAATGAGGGGAATGCTTTCTTGAAAAAATCGAAGAAACATTATGATGATGTATCAGCTAAAGCATTGGTGTTTCTTGATGACCCAATGAACAATCTGTGGTCGTGGGCTGATCGCAATATTGAGATGGAAAAGAAAGAATTCTCTCTCGATGCTGTGACACACACTATTGAAGTGTTGCTCAAGAAAGCAACAAAGAATAAAATCAGTCAGGCTGACTTCATGCGTGCTGTTATCAAAGGTGGCATTGATGCTGATTCCATCATTGCAATTATGGACGATCTGGGCTTTGATGTTCAAGAGGAACCAGCTAAGCAAGAATAACTAAACAACAAATTGAAGGGCATTAGAGATAGTGCCCTTTGATTTAGTGTTTGTTGCACTAATACATTGCCTGAATTCCAGGCTTTTTTTTTATTGGAGATTTCCATGTCTGCTACACATAAGATCAACACTACTATGCGTCAAGCTATCATCAATCTTCGGGTGATGCGTAGCGCACATAAAGCGATTGACACTGAAGCATCAAAGGGTTGCATTTCCTATTTGATTAAAGCTCCTAACAATGGAGCTGGTGTTATCAATCGTCCTGATTGGAATGCTAATCTGTCATTCAAAACGGCTAAGCTTTTGCATGCTCCAGACTTCTATGCTGGAAAGGTGAAGGGCAGTGACAAGGATATTCCATGGAACAATCATGTTGGTAAGCGTAACGCTTTTGACATGATGGTGCATGGGTGATTTAGGAGAATATCATGCCTAAACTTAAAATTGGAGATAGGGTTAAGTGTATAGAAGCAGATAAATTCCTTAAACTTAATTCTATTTATAAGGTATCTAATTTGCTACCAATGTATAACGAGGTATTAATATGCATCGAAGGGCAAGACCCTCGTAGTGGTTGGTATGAAAAACGTTTTGAATTGGTAGAACCTATGACTAAATCTACTCCTCATATCCATGCTGCTTTAATAAAAGCATGGGCGGATGGTGCTAAGATTCAATGTAGAGATAACCAAAATGGTGAATGGTTTGATTCTCCTAAACCAGATTGGTATCCTTACATGGAATATCGTAGCAAGCCGGAGCCTGATATGGTGCGCTATGGTCGTGCTAGTTGGATAGAATACGACGAGTATTCATCTACAGAACGAATGCTGAATAGTGCTCAAACCTCTTCTTATTGGGCTAAGAAAAAATCTGGATCAGATAACATCAAAGCCACATTTGATGGAGAAACGGGTAAGCTCAAATCCGTGGAGATGGTATGACCGAGATGTGGGTGTATTACTACTTCTTAGGTAGGAAGTATGGACATCCTCCAGTTGTGTCTGCAACATGGGCTAGTAAATTCTGTGGTTGGTGGGGTGCCAAAGCGGAAGGTTGGGATGTTGGTTACGCTCCACGTTTATACCCTATTTAATCAATAGCAAGAGTGGTGAAATAGGCAGACACATCAGACTTAAAATCTGACGATAGAAATATCATACGGGTTCGATTCCCGTCTCTTGCACCAATCACGCCATTAGCTCAGTTGGATAGAGCATCAGCCTTCTAAGCTGAGGGTCAGGGGTTCGATTCCCTTATGGCGTACCAATCAATCAGGAATCTTAGCTCAGTGGTAGAGCAGGCGACTCATAATCGCTTGGTCATTGGTTCAAATCCAATAGATTCCACCATCATTTCAAGGAAGCTATCATGCCACAACCTAGCAAGCCTACTGTACGTTACACCCCTTCAAGGTTTGATTACATTGAAGTGGGGCATTCTGCTAACGTCATTCCAGTAGATCACACTTCCCCTCTTGTATCCAATAAGACATTGGTACATACATCAGAAGTGATTGTTAAACATCCTAATGGAGATTTTGAAACTAAGAACACTATCTATACGAAGTGGTAATTTGAGAGTATTCTTAAGGTTCACTTCGTTCACTCTTAAGGTATCCTAGTATTATTCTCACTCGCTTCTTAAGGTTCGCTAATCGCTCACTCTTAAGATAATCTAATATAATACTTAAGGTATTCCTTATATCGGAAATTCAGTCGTTTCTCGACTAAATCTTTTGAAATTGTTACAAATTAGAGGAAAAACATGCGTAAATTTGAAAATGGTGACTTGGTTAAGGTGATTGATACACGTAAAGCTGATAATAAAGCCTATTACATTGGGAGAATGGAAGAGTATCTAGGAAAAACGTTCATCGTTAGATATCTTCATAATTCTGATTTATTGCAACATGAAGACATTAATTGGGATGAGCGTTGCTTTAGGCGTATACGTAAAGCTGTTAATGTTAAGCCTCCAAAGCCTCCTAAAGCTTTAAAGGTTAAGCCTCCAAAGCCTCCTAAAGCTTTAAAGGTTAAGCCCTTAGCTCTTGAAGGTGATCCTACTGGCTTGCGTAAAGAATTAACAGCAAGTATGGTTGGAACAAATCCAGGCACTTGCTCATATGCTGTTAAATATGCTAATGGGAAGACACGCTTTCAAAAGCAGGATGCTTGTCATGCTCGTATTGGCCCTAATTGCCATGATGAAGCCTATGAAAAAGAGCCTATTGCTGTAGCTCTACATTTGCTTGGGCATTATAACAATGCTAGGAATAAAGATTCCTACGTATCTTACGTTGATTACATGATCAATCGTAGTCCTTGGGCTAATGCTCATCTTGTCAAAGATGCTAAGGATGCTGTTGCCAATTGTGCTTCTATGAATCTTGAGCGTCCATATCATGAAATATTGGGGGCTGCTGTAGCTTTACGTGAAGCTAGTGAATTTCCTAATAACTTTGCAAGCTTTAAGAAAGCATTAGAGATGGGCTATTGTGAGCACACTGCTTATTTGCTTACGACATGCTTCACTGTTAATACTAATGGTGTTGTAGGCAAAGCTGTTATTACTAATGGACATAAGGTGATGAGTCCAGCTAACAGTATGGAAGCTATCATTAAATTCTTTACGAAAGGTTATCACTTTAAGACAACTGATACGTATAAGAATGGCCGTAAGGTATACGAAGGGATTAATTCTCGAATGATTCTTCCAGAGATGGGAGGGGGAAATAGATTCCAAGAATTTGTAAACAATCGTATGGTGCCTATTGTTGCGGCTAAGTTTGGAGAGGAGCAGAAAGATTTGTCTGATTCTTTCAAAGCTGTTGGTGATGCTCTTGAGAAACTCTTTAAGGAAGTGAAATGAAGAAAGTATTTATTGTTAACGGAAGCCCTCAGTATTCTGCTCTTTTTCGTAAAGTTGGCTATCTGCTTACGGATATGATTCATGAAGCAGATGTTGTTTGCTTTACTGGTGGAGCAGATGTCACTCCTGCTTATTACGGAGATGCTCCCCATCCGTATACAGGCAATGATGTATATCGGGATAAGGAAGAGAAGCTCATCTTCGATATGTGCCTAGTAGATGAGGTTCCAATGGTAGGAATCTGTAGAGGTGGGCAATTCCTTAATGTAATGTCTGGTGGACGTATGTATCAGCATGTCTCAGGACATACAAACGCTCATACGATTACAGACCGTAGGACAGGCGAAGCAGTGTATGCCTCATCTACCCATCACCAAATGATGATGCCCTCTCCTGAGGCCGTTCTGGTGGCTTCTAGCGCCATTGGTGGTATTAGGGAATGGTATGATCAGGAAGTATTTAAGAAAGATGTGTCTAAGGAGGATATTGAGGTGGTTTATTATGAGCATACCAAATGCTTATGCTTTCAGCCTCATCCAGAATTCAATGGCTATGATTCGTTGCAGGTGTATTTTCATTCGCTAATTGAGGAGTTTTTTAATGTTTAATATTAATTACATTCTAGGCTATTATGCCTATGCTCGTAAGCTGATGGTTTCTCAGCGTCCTTGGGCACATTTTAGTAAGAAAGGGCCTGGTCGTAAACATCAGCAGGGACAAGCCCGTTCTAAGGATGAACGCAATGGTTCTTAAGGTAGCTATCATTCATTCTGTGGCAGGAATTTCTAGCAAAGTTCTTGCTAAAGCATTGAAGAATAATGGTGTTATGGCAGACGTATTCCGATATGGGGATATGTACAGCACGGATTTGAAGAAGTATGACTATGTTTTTTCGTATGGTTGTAGCGGCTATACTGTCCACAATAATCGGATTAATAGTGCTGGGGCAGTGGCTACTTGTGTGCGTAAACCACGTACTTTTGACGCTCTTATCAAAGCTAAGGTTGCAACGGTAGAATATTGTACTAACAAAGCAGACATTCCCAAGCATTGGGATTGGGTGGTTATTAGGGATAAGATTAATGGTCGTAAGGCTGAAGGATTGCATTACCATGAGAACAACGATCAAGTGCCTAATGGCGTCCTCTTCTCAGAATACTTTGAACACAAATATGAATATCGAATTATGGTGTTTAAGAATGAGATTGTTGGACGATATTACAAGGCTGAGGACAATGGCGATTGGTACTTCAATAAGCAGCCCGCTAAAGCTTTTGAAGTTATGGATGAGCATTGCTTACGTGCAGCTAAAGCTATTGGCATTGACTACGTGGGCTTTGATGTAGTGGCTAATAACAAGAAAGACTTTCGTATTCTTGAGGCTAATTCTGGCCCTAGAATTACAGACGAAGCAGAGAATGCTATCGTTGAATATTTCATCAATCTCTAAGGATTCCTATGTGTGGCTTGGTTGGCGTTGCTGGTGATCTCACCGCTAAAGAAGATAAAATTTTACGTACTCTCTTGATTCTTGACACTGTACGAGGGGAAGACAGTACAGGTATTGCTGCTATTCCTAAGTTTGGTGATGCTGTTGTCGTTAAGACAGTAGGTCCAGCTTTTGAGTTGTTCAATCTCAAGAAATACGAGAACACTATTAACAAACAGAATCGTGTAGTGATTGGACACAATCGCTTTGCTACACAAGGAGCCGTTAATAAGGCGAATGCTCATCCATTTGAATTTGATACGCTAGTTGGTGTGCATAACGGTACACTGCGTAACAAATCCAAGCTTAAAGATGCTAATACGTTTGTCGTTGACAGTGAGAATCTATATCATCACATTGAACAAGAGGGTTTGCGTGATGCTATTGATACTGTTGATGGTGCTTATGCCTTGGTGTGGTGGAATAAGAACGAAGAAACTCTGAATTTTCTACGTAATAAGGAACGGCCTCTTTGGTATGCACATTCCAAGAGTACAAAGATTGTCCTTTGGGCATCTGAGCCTTGGATGCTTAGTGTTGCATGTGCTAAGCATGATTTGGATATTGAAGAAGTTAAGGAAGTACCAGCAGATATTCATTATGCTTTTGATATTGATGCTAAAGGACATGTACATAAGCCTAAGGCAATTGATATGAAGTCTAATTTTAAGCCTCCTATTACTCACTACACTGGTGGAAATTTTCAGAGTGGGGCTATTAGACAACAGCAGCAAGGATGGAACTCCTCTGCAACAGCCCCGCAACAAAAGAATAAAGTTGTCGCTCTTCCTCCTCCATCCACTACGATTACTAAAAAAAATTTGGTTTCGGACTCGGACATAGAGGGGTATGCTGGCAGTAGGAATGTACTATTGAATGTTATTGAGAGTGATGTTAATACGTATGGGGCTAAATTCCTGGTCTTGAGAGACCCATTACGTCCTACTCTGCCTATTAGTATGTACATCAACAATGATAAATCTCCTCTCAAGA
This sequence comes from uncultured bacterium, assembly GCA_937867625.1. Taxonomy (GTDB): domain Bacteria; phylum Patescibacteriota; class Minisyncoccia; order Phycocordibacterales; family UBA918; genus OLB19. The sequence continues at coordinate 14,220 of CALMKR010000249.1, forward strand.
AGATTGGGAAGAGTATTATTGCTGACATTGGTAATTGGGTGCATACTAAAGGTGCTGGAGGTTTTTTCAGAGTATCCGTAAATACTTACAAGGACGTTCCTGAGGATGATCCTGCCCTGTGTATTTACGATGATGGTAAAGGGCACATGCTTACTAAGAAGGAGTGGGAAGATAAATTTAGCAATTGTGATTGGTGTTTCGATCATCTGTTCGCAGAAGATCATGGTAATCGTATCAACGATTGTGGTCAGTGCTTTTGTGGCACTTGTGTAGATGCTTATCCAGAAATCAAAGAACACAACCCTGTTCTTAAACGTGTTTATTAATTTAGGAGTAATATGAAATGACGAAGATTCTAATTGGTTGCGATCCAGAAGTGTTTGTTAAACAGAAAGGCATCTTTAAGAGTGCTTACAACCTGATTAAGGGAGACAAGAAACATCCTCAAAAGGTACGCAGTGGAGCAGTGCAAGTAGACGGTATGGCATTGGAATTTAATATTGATCCAGCCGCTACTGAAGATGAGTTTGTCTTTAATGTACAAGACGTATTCAATCAAATGAAATTGATGGTGCCTACATACGAGGTAGTTGTATCTCCTGTAGCCCATTTCGATAGTGGCTACATGAAGGAGCAACCTAAGGAAGCTCTTGAGCTTGGCTGTGATCCTGACTATAACGCATGGAATGGACAGTCTAACCCTCGTCCTGATGGAGATCGCCCTATGCGTACTGCCTCTGGCCATTTACATATTGGCTGGACAACAGATAAAGAGGTTGGTGATGCAGGGCATGTTAACGATTGCAACATTGTTGCCAAACAATTAGACTATTATCTTGGGCTAACGAGCTTGTTCTATGATGCAGAGATTGAACGTAGGGAAATGTATGGCAAAGCTGGCGCTGTTCGTTATAAGCCTTATGGAGTTGAGTATCGTACTCTTTCTAATGCTTGGCTTAGGTCTGAAACTCTCATGCGTTTTGTCTATCGCAACGCTGTGCGGGGCTTAGAGAATGTTATGAATGGTAATATCCTGGCCGATAAGTATGGAGATATTCAGGAGATTATCAATACGTCTAACCTGAAGAAGGCCGAAGCTATCATTAAAAAGGAAAACTTAGAGGTTTGCTATGGATGAAATTTTATCAGCAGCGGATGTAGAACAGCAATATTTCAAGAATATTGTTATGTATAAGGAGGGTCCTGTATACATAGACAGAACTACAGCAGAAGTTGTTAGGTATGTCAATCTTCTTACAGGTAGGCAGGCCGAGGCACCTTTCAGTCGTAAGGATTTTACAGCTTGTCGTACTCGTATTGGGATGGTTAACACTTGTAAGTCTGTCATCTACGTCTCTAGGATTCCTATTCGTAAAATGGGGATTGGACATAATGCAGGTAATATGAGGTTTCCAGACATGCCTGTAGCCTATCCCTCAGGTTCTGATGAGACTAAACAGCATCTGCTAACATTTAAAACCAAGGAGATGGGGGAAGCAATCCTCAATAAATACCCTCCTCTGGAAGTAGCAGTAGAAATGATTGATAAGAAGAATTGTTATGCTGTAGCATTTGATAAGCAATTCTGCTTAGCTAAGGAGAAAGATGCAGCTTCACATAAGAAGCTAATCTATAAAACCAAGTTTGTTGGTAACTACGTAGACGGTAAGCTTGTCTTTACCGAAGGTAATGAGCATTTGGAATTGTTAATTGGAGATAAATATGAGCAATATCTTTGAACTATTACATCTTAGTCCTGAACATAAACAAGATGGTGATTATGGTATTGAGATTGAGATGGAAGGGGCTGGCTTAGGTGCTAAACCTCGTTCCTATTGGCGTGTAGATGTTGACCATAGCCTTCGTAATGGTGGTGTTGAATACATCTTGAAGAAGCCTATTGTTCTCAATGCTGTTAGCAAGGCTGTAGGTGTGCTTAATGACACACTTAAGGAATCTGGAGCAGCAGTGAAGTTTAGCTTCCGTACTTCTGTTCATGTACATTTGAATGTACAGAAACTAGAAGAGCCTACCCTCCTCAACATCATCTACGTCTATTCTCTCCTCGAGAATGTGATGATAAATTATTGTGGAGACGAGCGTAAAGGTAATCGCTTCTGCTTACGATCAGAAGATTCAGAAGGTGTTATTGATCTCTCTGAGCGCCTGTTTAAGAATGGTATTGCAGATATTGGTGCTATTCCTAGAGATATGATTCGTTATTCTTCCCTTAATCTGGAAGCTCTGATGAAATACGGAAGCATTGAATTCCGAGGCTTAGCAGGCACTATGGATGCTAAACGCATCACTGATTGGTGCAAAGCTATTGATGCTATTAAGCAATATGCTCTTAAGCATGAGTCTCCTGTATCTATATTTAATAGATTTAGGGAACTTCATACCATTCCTTTTGTCAAAGAAGTATTAGGAGATGTATTTAAGGAATTTGAATATAAAGGGATGGACAAGGACATCATTCGTAATTTCTCATTGTCTCTTGATTATCCAGCAGCATATGCTATATATGAGAAGAAGCAGAAGGTTAAGAAAGAGAAAGCAGAGAAAGAGCCGGAGGAAGCTCCTGAAATAGAGATGCTTATGATTAAGCCTTGGCCAGCTATTAATGCTGCTGACATACGCTGGGAGAATGGGGTGGATGGTCATGAGCATGTGGTTGCTGGACTTAATCCTAATCGAGCAGTTCTGGATGAAATTATGATGGAACATGTTAGGGCTATGCCTAATAGGGTTAATCCTGCTCCTCGTGTTCGTGTTGATCCTCTTGCTATTCCTCCTCGGCCTAGGGTTGTAGGTATTCCTGATGTAGAAGAAGAACCTTTGGAGTGATTATGAAATATATTATTTTAAGCCTAGCTGTATTCCTTTCTGCCTGCTCAGGCGTTAAGGAAGAAAGCTTGAAGGATGCTATCATTGCTCAAACGTTCTGTGGAGCATTGGGGCTTGAGCTAGATAAGTTTCGTACAGAACTTGAAACTAATAGTTGGGTGTATAAGGATGGATATAACGTAATTGCTACTTGTGCTGCTGGTGTAATGATTGTAATTCCTATTAAACCTAAGAAAGAAGGACCAAGTGTATGATTAGTGAAGTGGATATTAGAGATTGGGAAAAGAGTATAAAAGCAGCTCGTACAGCTATTGATGATTTGGATGATTTCGCTAAGATGGAAGCATCTGTTGACCCAATAGGGGCTAGGAATTTCCTTCAATCATTCGTAGATAGAGTGGAAGCTGCTGTATATTTTAATCAAAAGCAAATCCCTGCTTTGTTTAAGCCTTTTAAAGAGACAGCCAATGACTGAAATCAAACCACAAACTAGCGCAGTAGCGCCCTTCTGTATGCATTGGGTAGATCGCTGGGGTTGCAACCACTATGCAGATCAGAAGGAGCCTCATCCCGAAAATGCGACACCACTATTCACCCACCCGGTACGTCCGATGAGCGATGAGGACGCTCAATTAATGTGGGATAAAGCCTGCAAAGACACGCCACAAAAACCCGGCTGGTGTAGACATATTCGCTATGCACGGATGGTAGAGGCACACATCAAAGGAGCGACAGAATGACATACAACGAAGCAATTGGATTGGTAATTTTCGTCGGCGTAATTGTCGGCATCTTGATTATTTTGTGGGGAATAGTTAAATGACCCAAAAAGAATACACCGGCCCAGAGTTTGAAATAGAGTTTGCTCGCGCATGGTACGAGTATGTGAAAGGCGGAAAGGTTGGGGTTGATCCGCGCACCCTGATTGAGCAACGTCCTAACGCTGGATGGGGGTGGGTTGAATGCGACCTTGATTCGCTGATGCGTGGTATTAGTGGGCAGTATCGCTGGAAGCCAGCCCCAAAGCGCATGGTGACGATTGGATACTCAGTTGACGGGATGCCTACCAAGAGCAAAACGCTTGTTGCGCCGGAGGTGGAGGCACCTGCGATGGGGACGGTCTACTATTGTCAAACAACAGATTTACATCCTAGATGTGTGTGGGATGGCGCGGAGTACGACACCATAAGACTGGACAAGGGCTTAGTCTTCCTCACCCGCGAAGACGCCCAAGCCATGAGTGACTGGCTTGCAACGTGTCGGAAAGGCAGGCAATCGTGACAAAAGAAGAACACGCGAAGGTGCTGGCTGCGCTGATGCGGCCATTCATAACGACATATGAAGAGCAAAAGTTGTGGGAAGAGGCGTGCGCCATCATGCGCAAAGAGCCGGAGCCTACCAATCCACGCCATCCGCAATACGTCGA
>CALMKR010000250.1 GCA_937867625.1 uncultured bacterium
CTAAGCAATATTGCTTCAATATAAAGCCAGGCTTGTCCTGGCTTTTTTATTTCAGGTCATTATACTTAACGACATCTAGGCATAATTGAAAGAATTCTTCAGTGGACATATCTCCTTTGGCCCAATTTGCCTGTTTACAGGATAATCCACAGTTATTTAGGCTAGACTCACCACCAGAAGAGGCCGGTATAATATGATCTAATTGGTAGGAGGACTTATCGTTTATATCTATGACCCTACCAGTGAGGTAACACTTACCGTCGTATTTGGCTACTAACTCCACTGGGGTAAAAGTAGTTTCCACTAAACCTTTTACGCTGTTACCAGAAGACTTCCTCGTCACCCTGCCTCCCAACTTACGCAGGACGCCTCTACGATGAAATTCATATATTTTGTCGTGTAAAACCTGGTCTGTTTTGCGAGTGTGAGATTTTTCTTTAATTTTCATTTTGATCTGTGAAATTCGATCATAACATATAGGTGAACAACCATCCGTGACTTCAATTAAAACTAGGGCAATTATTGACCACTTCCCATTAACAGAACACATCAAAGAGGCTCACAAGTCTCAAGTGATTGTTTTGGACGCCATTCAAAAAGCCTTTGCCGAAGGTTACAAGAACGTACTGCTGGAAGCCCCTGTGGGCTCAGGTAAGAGTGCGATTGCTGTAACTTGCTCGAACTTCTACGGCACGAGCCACATGATTACTCCCCGTAAGAGTCTTCAGGATCAATATCTGGATGACTTTGGCCAAGAAGATCTGGTGCTTATGAAAGGCCGTAATGCTTATCCTTGCACCTATGTGTCCAGCGGAGACAAAAAGCCTATCTATTTACAAGTAGTCAACGATATCGAAAGTGGACGGCCTGTTAGGGTTGCTCCAGGTGGAACCTCTTGTGCCGAAGGTCCTTGTAAGAACAACGTAGAGGAATTCCGTAAGTGTACCGATACGACTTCTGAGAAGATCAACGATGCGTGGGTTACAACAACCAATGATCCTTGTCCCTACCATGTAGCTGTTGGCGTAGCTCAGCGTAGTCCTGCGGTCATCCATAACCTGCACTCGTTCATTTTCCAGGCCAACTTCGCTGCTCGATTCGATGAGCGGGACTTGCTGGTTGTCGATGAGTGTCACGAGATGGAAGGCGTAGTCCGTGGCTTTGCTGAACGTACTCTTATCGTCAAGGTCATAATTCCTGAAGCAGACATTCCGTTTGCCCGGATGAAGACTTTGTCTGACTGGGTTGACTGGCTCAGGGACAACTACGCAAAGCATTACAGCGAAACCAACCGAATGGATGGTACGTCTGAACGAGGTGAGTTTCTTCAAGAGCTTCTCGTGATGGAAGGCTTTGCAGAAAAGTTCGGTGAGAAGTTCACGGCAGGCGTTGACTGGAGAAACGACCATACCAAGTACACACGGTTCACGTTTACACCAGTACAGGTTGGCCACATGATCAATCAATACTTGTTGGACTACGGAACCAAACGTCTCTTAATGTCCGGTACGATCTACAGTAAGTCTCAGTTCTGCCGTAGAAATGGTTTGGTTGAAGACGAAACGTGCTTTATTCGTATTGGATCAACGTTCCCTGTCAAGAATAGACCTATCATTTTCAAAGACCAGTACAAGGTAGATACCTCGCACAAAATGTGGGATGCCAACTTCCGGGAGATGATTGAGAAGGTAGAGACGATTATGGACGTTTTTGACGATGCCAAGGGGTTGATTCATACTCCGTCGTATTCTGCCTCTACGGCCATCCTGGCGGCTTTGAGGGGTACTGAGAGAGCGATGGCTCATTCCAAGGATGACTTTCAATCTCAACTTGAGAGGTTCTATAGGGCTGATGACCATCCGGTATTTCTTTCTCCTATATGTCAGCAAGGCGTTGACTTTAAGTATGACAGGGCAAGATTTCAAATTCTGCTCAGAGTTCCTTTCCTGAACACCTCAGACTCATTTGTAGGCTATCAAGTCGAGAATGACTATCCGTGGTACAACCACCAAGCTCTGGTTAACTTTGGTCAAATGATTGGCCGAGTAAATAGATCACCAGACGACTTCGGAGTTACAATCCTTATGGATGAACGCTTCGGAAAGTTCCTATCAAAGAACCGCACCGTTCTACCTAAATGGTTGAATGATGCAATCGTAACGAAGTGAGATATCTATGTCAAAATTAACTCGGAAGGACCATTTGTTGATGGCTAAGGCTTTGAAAAAAGCAAAATGGCTAATAAAAAATGGTGATGAATGGGCTATTTGCTTTGCCTTAGAAAGACTGGCTCAGCAAGATGAAATTTCAGAACTTACGTTAGATCACTGTAAGCAGTGGATACAGAAGCAGTTGGGTAAAGGTAAAAGTATCTACTTTTACGAAGAGTGGGTACAGACACATCACTATGAAACTTATAAGACAATGGCATTTTATGACGACGCAAAACCTCGTCACAAAAAGAGTGCTTTTGCAAAAGGTCGCATTCATTGGATCAAGAATATGATTTCAATTCTAAAGTCCTAGCTTTCAACAACCCACCCAACTACTGGTATAAGTAATTTGTAAACAGCAGTTAATTCTGCTCTTACGTTTTACCCTAAGTAAATCATGTCAGTCAATAACAACAAGGTGATAGCGGCATTCCAGGAGGACCTCGATTGTTCACCTATTTATTTAGGTAAGGATAAAACCGAAGGCTCATTTTGGTTCTATGCATTGAAAGCGGGGACTGCCCGCTTCTTGAAGTACGTAAATTACTTTCATTGGGACAGGGGACCACAAGCCATCTTGACAATGATCCCTTTACCAGCGGAAATCGAACAAGAACTCACACTCTTTTTAGAAGGTCAGGTCGAATATGAATTCGCCAAAAAGCGCAGTAACTCACGAGAGTTCAGCATCAGGAAGCATTACCGCATTCCAGCCCAACTCGGTATCCCCGATGGAGGCCAAAGCCCGACAACGGATGTACCAGGAGGTACCGACGCTGGAGGAGCTGGAGTCGGAATTGCCACTGCTGGAGGAAGCTCTGTATGGGATGAGTCAACCAGAAATGGACGACGAAAACATCGACTTTCAAAATCTTTTGGCGTTCCAGCCGAACCAGCAACAAGCGTTCAGCCTGCACGTTTAAAGCAAGCAACCGTTAGTGATAAGAAGCCGGTAACGGTGGAAAATCCTCCTATTGGAACTGTGTCGGTCACGCGCAAGCGTTTCACGGTTCAGGGGGTTTTAGACCTCGCAGAGAAAATCGAATCTCCTGCGAATCTAGAGCAACAACATGCAAAAGATGGACTGGAACTGGGACACTTGGGGTTATTAACCCCTGTAGTTCTGAAGAAACGTGGTCGTCCTAAAAAGACGTAGCCACTATTAAAAGGTGGATTCGATGAAGCCTTTTTTTAGTCTATTCTAGGGTGTCAAACTGGTATAAGGTGGTAAGGAAGAAATCCCTTTTCCTTACTACAATTCTCGACATTTTAAAGGAGCCTGAGAAATGACAATACCACGTACACGAATCCAATGGACCACCGAAGAACGAGGCAAAATCGTTGAACGAGCAGCCTACTTGCTACGTTCGAACCCACGACTAAAGTGGCCAGAACTAATTGGCATGGCACAGTCTGACGTGCTGCCTGCTGAACGCAAACG